>NZ_JAFEUF010000021.1:0-5653 GCF_016901035.1 Streptomyces durocortorensis | reverse complement strand
CACCACTTGGACCTCCCCCCCGCCCCCCCCCCCCCCCCCCCCCCCTTCCCCCTTTGTCTTGCCCTTTGTGTCTTGGCCCGGTCCTCTATCCGGGCTCCCCCCCCCCCCCCCCCGCCCCCCCAATTCTCCATTTGTGTGTTTCTCGAATTTCTGATTGTTTCCCGGCGAAACCGCCGCCTGCGCCCCGGCTCAGGGGGTGACGATCGCGAAGTCGTCACCACCCGGATCGACGACCGGGTCCGCAATGCGGCGCAGGGTGACGGCGAGAAAGGCCTCCGCGAGACGCGCGGGCTCGCCGGGATGCGATCGGAGGGCCTGCTCGTACTGCGCGCCGTAGAAGAAGCGGCTGACGCCTCAGTTGCAGAAGGCGGTGTCCGTGGCGGACACGACCGCCTTCGCGCTCTTTTCCGCGTCGCTGAAGGTTCCGGGGAGTGCGGTCACCGCCAGGCCGACGGAGCGGCCGTCGTCGGTGGCGCCGCCCCGGGTCTCGTAGCCGTCGATGTCGCCGCCGTGCCCCCAGTACACGCCGCCGCAGCTCAGCGGGATGCTGAAGACGCCGAGGCCGTAGCGCCATCCGGGCATGAGCGGAGCGTCGACCGTCTTGCGCATCTCGGCCAGTTGCCCGGGTGCTAGGAGCTTCCCGTCGAGGAGCAGGCGGGCGAATTTCGCGAGGTCGCTCGGCGTGGAGATCATCTGACCGGCGGCTCCGCCCCAGGAGGGGTCCATCCGCGTGGCGTCGATGACCTTGCCGTTCTCCAGGCTGCTGAGCGCGTAGCCGCGGGCGTGGGGCCTGGGGATGGTCCGGTCGCCGGGCTGCGGCCAGGAGGTGTGGCGAAGCCCCGCCTTCCGGATCACGCGTTCCGTGATCTGCTCCTGCACGGGTCGTTCGGTGACCTTCTCGATCAGCATGCCCGCCAGCAGGTAATTGGTGTTGCTGTACTTCCACTTGGCGCCGGGAGCGAAGTCCGCGGGCTGGGCCAGGGCCGCGGTGAGCAGATCGTGCGGTTGGAAGAACTTGTGCTGGATCTTCGCGAAGTTCTCCAGGCCGATGTGTTCGGTGTAGTTGGGAAGACCGCTGGTGTGCTGCAGCAGCTGCCGGATGGTGATCTTCCTGCCGTCGATGCCCTCACCCCGTACCACTCCGGGGAGGTACGTCTCGATGGGCTCGTCCAGGGCGACCTTGCCCTCGGCCACCAGTTGCAGGACCACGACCGCGGTGAACGTCTTGGTGTTGCTGCCCGCCCGTACGTAACCGTCGTGCGGGACCGGAACCTGCTTGCCCAGCCGCGCGGACCCGGAGACCAGCGAGGAGGTACGGCCGTCCTTCCGCACCCACGCGAACGCGGCGGGGAACCCGTCCTTGCTCACCAGCGAGTCGAGGCTCTTCTGCAGGGTCCTGTCCGTGCCACCCCGCCCAGGCGCGTCCTGGGGAGGGTTCGCCGTCGCGGCAACGGTGGTGGCGGATCCCACCAGGCTCGCCGCCGCTATGACCAACAGGCCCTTGCGCAGCTTCGAGGCAGTCCTCTTCGATGTCATCAACACTCCCTGGGTAGGCGGACCGGGCACTGAAGATCCTGCCGGGGAGCGCGGAAGAGATCAGTGGAGCGGACCCCCGGATTCCGGCTGGGGCGGGCACCACCGGGTAGGTGTACCTGAGCACACCGTGGGGGCCCGCCCGCCGGATCGCGGCCGCGGTCGCGGTCTATGCGGCGAGAGACGCCTTGGTCTCCCTGGTCTCCTGGTCGGCGAGCACCTCCGGCGCTCCGGCCTCCAGACCGTCGAGCGCGACGGTCACGACATCGACGGGGTCGTTCTTGGGAATGTCCCAGCCCGCCATCATGTCCGTGTCGGTCGAGCTGAGGTACAGCCCGGTGACCTGGGTGCCCTGCCCGGCCAGTTCCAGGCGGACGCCGTTGGCCATGCTCCATGCGGCGGCCTTCGACGCGGCGTAGGCGTTGGCGCCCGGGTAGGAGAGCCAGGACATCCGCGAGTTCACGTTGAGGATGCCGCCACCGCCGTTGCGGGCCAGGATCGGCGCGAAGATACGGATCATGGCGAGCGGGCCGTAGAAGTTCGTGTCGAACTCCTGCTGGATCGCCGCGAGTTCACCGCTGACGAGGTCGTTTCCGGTGGTCGTTCCGGCGTTGTTGACCAGCAGGGTCAGGTCGGGGGCGGCGGCCACCGCGTCCGGGTCGGTGATGTCGAGCGCCAGCGGAATCGCGCCGGGGGCCAGACAGGGAGGAAGTCTCAGCCGCTCTGGGCGAGCCGATTGATGCATGGGATGTCGAGAAGTACACGCGTAGGTACCCCCTTCTACGGGGTTGGCATCGACACGTATTACGACCCGGAGACTGGGACGCTGGCTGCAGGAGCTGTCGACGTCTGCCGGGGGCCGCAGGTAAGCATCGGCGGCACTTCTCTGGTTGGCCGGCTGCCCTCGGAGCTCGAACCCTGCCAAGCGGTATTACCTGACCGGCACTGACTGACCCGCTGCGCTCCTCCACGATCGACCCATCGGTGCTTGTGTGCGCTGCGCTCCTTGCCGGGCATGCGGTGCGGCTCGCACTGCATCAGCAGCGGTAGCCGTTCGGAACGTGGAGAAGGGCCACGAAGATCCAGACCATGACCGCAGCACCGGCCATGCCACCAAGGAGGGCAACCGCAAGATTCCAACGCCCTACGTAGCCGACGAGCGCACCCCACCATACTGCCGAGATGATCGTGAGCAGAGCCCCGTAGAAGATCAGCGCAAGGCCGTTGGCCGCGCCGTTCACTCCGACGTCGCATGCCCGCCAGGCAGCCGAGAGAAGTACAGACCCGATCACACCGGTGGCCAGGCCTCCCACAGGGGCGGCCACACAGCCCCACTGCCCGCGCGTCACTTCCGGGTCCTGACCTGCGGAACTTCCTCGCCGTTGCGCTGCGCTTGCTCCATCTGATCCATCGCGTCGTTGATTCCTTGCCGGAGCTGTTCCTCGGTCAGGTCGTCACCGTACTTCTCGTAGAGGTCGACCCAACCCGCATCGTGATCTCGGAGCGAGGGCGGGCTTCCGGCGGAGCGGCTCGTCCTCGTTCTCCCTCCGCTTCTTGTCGTCCGCCGCGATGGCGGCTTCCACCTTCCCGACGAGTACCACGTCGGAGTGGACGGAGACGTTCGACGGCTGGGTCAGGTCCTGGAGCACTTCTTCGGTCGGCTTCAACAGCTCTCCTTCACAGTGTGCGAGGCCGGTTCACTATCGGCTGGACCGTACGGAAGGAAGGAACGGCGCACACAAGTGCGCAGGGGGCGCACGACATGGACCTCGGCTCGGTCGGATCGGCGTTGACACCTCAGCCCGCCTCGCTCACGAGGTCCACACTGCCGAGGAGCTTCGGACGGGCGGCAGGCAGCGATCCGGTTTCCGGGCGGTCGAGCATCGATCGGCTGACGGCTGAGAGGGGCCGTGTTCCGTGAGCCGGAGCGATGGCGGGGCCCGGCAGGCCGGTGCGTGGGCGGACTTCGTCCGTGTGCTGAGGCGTCTTCCCCATGCATGATGACTCGTCAGGTAAGTCAGCATCTGGTCAGCACAAGCCCCCGGATGCTCCTGGGCGATTTTCCCAACAGACGTCTGAGTACAGGGGAAGCCCAGGTGGGAAGCCATTTCGACTGATCGGAGCGATGTTCTTCACAAACATCGTTCGGCGTGTCCCGGTGTACAGTCGAGACCGCCCTTGACCTGCACAAAGCAGGCAGGGAGCCGTCTCAGAGGAGTTCACAGTGCTGCGCACTCTGTTCAAGTCCAAGATCCACCGCGCCACCGTCACCCAGGCCGACCTGCACTACGTCGGGTCCGTGACGATCGACGCCGCCCTGATGGAGGCCGCCGACCTGCTGCCCGGCGAGCTGGTCCATATCGTTGACATCGACAACGGCGCCCGCCTGGAGACGTACGTCATCGAGGGCGAGCGCGGCTCCGGTGTCATCGGGATGAACGGCGCGGCCGCACACCTCGTGCACCCCGGTGACCTGGTCATTCTGATCAGCTACGCGCAGGTCGACGATGCGGAGGCCCGTGCTTTCGTGCCGCGGGTCGTGCACGTGGACGCGGACAACCGGATCGTGGCGCTCGGCACCGACGCCTCGGCGCCGGTTCCCGGGAGCCGTACGGAGCGGAGCCCGCAGGCCGTCGTCGCGGGCGGCTGAGAGCGCCGGCCGCGTCCAGGAACCAGGAGAGGGCGGAAGACGATGGCGGAGAACGCTGGCGTGGAGATCAGGGACGACCGGGAGCACGGCAACCTCGTGGCGTACGAGGGCGGTGAGTCGGCCGGGACCATCGCGTACTTCGTCATGGACCCGGCTCCCGGCGCACTCGTGGCCGTCCACACCGTCGTCCGGCCCGAACACGAGGGCAAGGGCATCGCGGGCGCGCTCGTGCGGGAGTTCTACGCGATGGCCGCCCGCGAGGGCGTCCCCGTCGTTCCGCTGTGCCCGTATGCGGCGAAGTGGGCCGAGCGCCACCCCGACGAGGCGCCCGAGGCGTCGGCCGAGCTCGTCCAGGAGTCGAAGCGGCAGCTCAGGAACCACCCCGAGCTGTTCTGACCGGCCCGAGGGGAACCCGGACCGGGGTGGATCGCGGGCGCGGTCCGGGGCGGATCACGCGCTCAGTTCCGTGTCCGACCCGCCCCGGTGCCCCAGGTCCTCGCGGATGTACCACTCGGTGCCCAGTACCTCGCGCCGGACGGCCGGAGTCAGGGCGGCGATCCGGCCGGGTGCCGCTCCTCGTTCCACCTCACTGCGGTGCGCGAGGATCGCGGCCAGCTTCTGCGGAAGCCAGGGGCGGACGTCGACGGTCGTGGTGATCCAGGCGTCCTCCGAGCAGTACAGCGCATCGGCGGGGATGCCCGGCCGGGCCATCCGTCCGCCCACCGCGACAGCTGCCGAGCGGGGGTGGGTGGCGAGGTACAGGGCGCTCGGCTGCCAGGGGGCGCCGGCGCCCGGACGGAACCCGGGGAGTCCGGCGGACCGCACTGCCAGCGCCGTGACCCGGTGGGCGTGGACGTGGTCCGGGTGGCCGGTCATGCCCCCGTACGCGTCCGTCGTGATCACGATCTCCGGGCGTACGTCACGGATGTGGCGGACCAGCGCCGCCACGGCTTCGTCCAGCGGTGCGTCCAGGAACCGGGGCCTGCCCGGGGCCGACTCCGGTACGCGGGCGTCGGCGTAGCCGAGCAGCCGCGGGGTGCCCGCGCCCAGGGCGTCGAGGGCCCGGGCGAGCTCGGCGGTCCGGTGCGTGCCCTCCGCCCAGGTCGCCGTGACCACCGCCGTACGGGCCCCGGCCGCCGCGTGCCGGGCGAGGACGCCCCCGCAGAACAGGGCCTCGTCGTCCGGATGGGCGTGGACGGCGAGAACACTCGGCAGGGGCATGGGGGCACCTTTCGCGTCGGTCGCGACGAGTGCGGAACCGGGCGGCTCCGGGAGTTGTGCACGGAGTCCTGCCCACTCCGGGCGGGCCTGCACCTCTGCCCACTCCCTCCTCGGCCACCGGGCGTATGTGTGGACTCGGCAGGCGCGGGCAGCCGCACCGGGAGACGGTGGAGGAAAGCTCCATCTGTCCTTTTCGTGCCGTTGTGGAGGATCGCGATGACCCACCCGTACCCCGACCCCGTACCGCCC
>NZ_JAFEUF010000211.1 GCF_016901035.1 Streptomyces durocortorensis | reverse complement strand
ATCCAACCACTAGATCTAGGGCCGAGTCGCGTTTTAGGCCCCCACGCGTGTGGCGCGCCCGCCCAGGCGGGGGGGCCGCGCGGGGGGGGCGGGGGGGGCGGGGGGGGGGGCGGGGAAAGCCGGGGCGCCCCCCCCCCCCGGCGGGGGCGCCCCCCCCCGGGGGGGGCCCCGGGGCCCCCCCCGGGCGCGCGGGCGCGGGGCGCGCGGCCCCCTGCGGGCCCGGCCGCCGGGGGGGGGCGGGCGCCCCCCCCCCGGGGGGGGGCCCCCCCCCCTTCGTGAGCCGCGGGTCAGCTATGCCCTACGCGGCTCCGCACGCGTTTCCGCGTCCGGTCAGCTGCAGCCGCTCGTCGAGCCGCAGCCCTCGCAGATGTAGCAGGAGCCGGCGCGCTGCATCTTCGTACCGCAGGAGAAGCAGAGCGGGGCGTCGGCACTGATGCCGAGCTGCATCTCGACCAGTTCGGCCGAGGTGTGCGCCGTCTTCGGCGCCGGCTTCGGGGCGGACTCCGCCGGGGCCGGCACCGCCTTCAGGGGCTCGGCGTGGACCGGGGCCGACTGGGCCAGGCTGTCCGTGTCCAGCTCCTCCACCTCGAACGTCGGCTCGTAGCTGCCGGTGTCCAGGTGGCGCTGACGCTCCTCGGCGGAGTGGATGCCGAGGGCCGAGCGGGTCTCGAAGGGCAGGAAGTCGAGCGCCAGGCGGCGGAAGATGTAGTCGACGATCGACTGCGCCATCCGCACGTCCGGGTCGTCCGTCATACCGGCCGGCTCGAAGCGCATGTTGGTGAACTTCGAGACGTACGTCTCCAGCGGGACGCCGTACTGCAGACCGACCGAGACGGCGATGGAGAAGGCGTCCATCATGCCCGCGAGGGTCGAGCCCTGCTTGGACATCTTCAGGAAGACCTCGCCGAGACCGTCGTCCGGGTAGGAGTTGGCGGTCATGTAGCCCTCGGCGCCGCCCACCGTGAAGGAGGTGGTGATGCCGGGACGGCCCTTGGGGAGGCGCTTGCGGACCGGGCGGTACTCGACGACCTTCTCGACCGCCTCGCGGATGGTCTCCTCGGCCTTCGCGGTGACCTCTTCCTTCTCCTTGTCCTTGGTCTTGGCGGAGAGGGGCTGGCCGACCTTGCAGTTGTCGCGGTAGATGGCGAGCGCCTTGACGCCCATCTTCCACGCCTCGAAGTAGACCTCTTCGACGTCCTCGACGGTTGCCGTCTCGGGGAGGTTCACCGTCTTGGAGAGCGCGCCGGAGATCCACGGCTGGATGGCCGCCATCATCCGGACGTGGCCCATCGCGGAGATGGAGCGCTCGCCCATCGCGCAGTCGAAGACCTCGTAGTGCTCGGTCTTCAGGGCGGGGGCGTCGACCACGTTGCCGTTCTCGGCGATGTGGGCGACGATCGCCTCGATCTGCTCGGGCTGGTAGCCGAGACGGCGCAGCGCCTGCGGCACCGTGCCGTTGACGATCTGCATCGAGCCGCCGCCGACCAGCTTCTTGAACTTGACCAGGGCGAGGTCGGGCTCCAGACCGGTGGTGTCGCAGGACATCGCGAGACCGATGGTGCCGGTCGGAGCGATGACCGAGGCCTGCGCGTTGCGGAAGCCGTTCTTCGCGCCGAGCCGGATCACGTCCTGCCAGGCCTCCGTCGCGGCGGCCCAGACCGGGGAGTCGAGGTCGTCCACGTGGACGGCCTTGGCGTTGGCGTCGGAGTGCTGCTTCATGACGCGCTGGTGCGGCTCGGCGTTGCGGGCGTAGCCGTCGTACGGGCCGACGACCGCGGCCAGTTCGGCGGAGCGCTTGTACGAGGTGCCGGTCATCAGCGAGGTGATGGCGCCGGCGAGCGCGCGGCCGCCGTCGCTGTCGTACGCGTGGCCGGTCGCCATCAGGAGGGCGCCGAGGTTGGCGTAACCGATGCCCAGCTGGCGGAAGGCGCGGGTGTTCTCGCCGATCTTCTGCGTGGGGAAGTCGGCGAAGCAGATCGAGATGTCCATCGCGGTGATGACCAGCTCGACGACCTTGGCGAAGCGCTCGGACTCGAAGGACTGGTTGCCCAGGCCGTCGTCCTTGAGGAACTTCATCAGGTTCAGCGAGGCGAGGTTGCACGAGGTGTTGTCCAGGTGCATGTACTCGCTGCACGGGTTCGAGCCGTTGATCCGGCCGGACTCCGGGCAGGTGTGCCAGGCGTTGATGGTGTCGTCGTACTGGATGCCGGGGTCGGCGCAGGCCCAGGCGGCCTCGGCCATCTTGCGGAAGAGGGACTTGGCCTCGACCTCTTCGATGACGTCGCCGGTCATCCGGGCGCGCAGCCCGAACTTGCCGCCCGCCTCGACGGCCTTCATGAACTCGTCGTTCACGCGGACCGAGTTGTTGGCGTTCTGGTACTGGACGGACGTGATGTCGTCGCCGCCCAGGTCCATGTCGAAGCCCGCGTCACGCAGGGCGCGGATCTTCTCCTCCTCCTTCACCTTGGTCTCGATGAAGTTCTCGATGTCGGGGTGGTCGACGTCGAGGATGACCATCTTGGCCGCACGGCGGGTGGCGCCACCGGACTTGATGGTTCCGGCGGAGGCGTCGGCACCGCGCATGAAGGAGACCGGACCGGAGGCGTTGCCGCCGGAGGAGAGCAGCTCCTTGGAGGAGCGGATACGGGAGAGGTTCAGGCCGGCGCCGGAGCCGCCCTTGAAGATCATGCCCTCTTCCTTGTACCAGTCGAGGATCGACTCCATGGAGTCGTCGACGGCCAGGATGAAGCAGGCGGAGACCTGCTGCGGCTGGGGCGTGCCGACGTTGAACCAGACCGGGGAGTTGAAGCTGAAGACCTGGTGCAGGAGGGCGTAGGCCAGCTCGTGCTCGAAGATCTCGGCGTCCGCGGGAGAGGCGAAGTAGCTGTTGTCCTCACCGGCCTTGCGGTACGTCTTCACGATCCGGTCGATCAGCTGCTTGAGACCGGTCTCGCGCTGCGGCGTGCCGACGGCCCCGCGGAAGTACTTGCTGGTGACGATGTTGACCGCGTTCACCGACCAGAAGTCGGGGAACTCGACGCCACGCTGCTCGAAGTTGATCGAGCCGTCGCGCCAGTTGGTCATGACGACGTCACGGCGCTCCCACGCCACCTCGTCGTACGGGTGCACGCCGGGGTTGGTGTGGATGCGCTCGATACGCAGACCCTTGCTCGCCTTGGCGCCCTTGGTGCGGGAACCTCGTGCCGGGCCGCTCGCCGTCTCTGTCATGCCGCCTCCCATATGTGGGCGAAAACGCCCTGAAGTGCCCAGATCTTCCCAGGCACAATGTGTGTCCGTTGCCCCGTGGGCCGCACTCGGCCACGGGTACAGGTCTTGATTCGCCCGGCCACCGGCCAACGGAGATGACTCCGGACCGTGACGGGCGCGTACCGCTCAGTCGGCGGCAGTGGCGGGCGCGGGGACCTCAAGGGTCTCGCCGCTCCCGCAGCCCTCCGCGGAAGGCCGCTGCGCACGCAATTCCACGATGGCGGCCTCGAAGTCTTCCAGGGAATCGAACGCCCGGTACACGGACGCGAAGCGCAGGTACGCGACGAGGTCGAGTTCCTGCAGGGGGCCGAGGATGGCCAGCCCCACGTCGTGGGTGGTCAGCTCGGCGCTGCCGGTGGCGCGCACCGCCTCCTCGACCCGCTGGCCGAGTTTGGCGAGGGCGTCCTCCGTGACGGGCCGTCCCTGGCAGGCCTTGCGGACGCCGGAGATGACCTTGGTGCGACTGAAGGGCTCGGTCACGCCGCTGCGCTTGACCACCATCAGCGAGCAGGTCTCCACCGTGGTGAAGCGACGGGAACAGTCGGGGCACTGCCGGCGGCGACGGATCGACGTCCCGTCGTCGGTGGTGCGACTGTCGACGACCCTGCTGTCGGGGTGCCTGCAGAAGGGGCAGTGCATGGCTCCCAACCCTCCTTCACACGCACGACTGAATAGCCTCGTCAAGGCCGTTTCCGGCCCCCTGGAAGCAGTCCCCAGCATAGGCGATGACCACGGCGCGATTGAACCGAGACCACAACTTCTGGGCGACTGGAGCAATCCAACCACTAGATCTAGGGCCGAGTCGCGTTTTCGGCCCCATCGCGTGTCGCGCGCCGGACCTCGCTCGGAGGCCGCTCGGGGAGAGCGTGGGCCGAGGAAGAGGGTACGGGAAACGCGGGGCCGCCGAGCCGCCGGGGCTTCGGCGCACGGGCCCGGATGAAAGACTCGGCGCGGGGTCCTGACCGGAGACGCGCAGCAGGGTCCTGATGAAAAAGCGCAGGGGTCCGGATGAAAGAATCGGCCGGAGACCGCGACAGGACCCCGCGGAGACCGCGCGACCCCTGTTCCGGTGCTCATACACCTGTCGGCAGCACCGCGGCACCCCTTTATTCGTTTTTCACTCGAACGTGTGTTTGGCGCAACCTTTCGAA
Organism: Streptomyces durocortorensis; assembly: GCF_016901035.1. GTDB lineage: Bacteria > Actinomycetota > Actinomycetes > Streptomycetales > Streptomycetaceae > Streptomyces > Streptomyces durocortorensis. The sequence continues at coordinate 7,810 of NZ_JAFEUF010000211.1, read as the reverse complement.
AGCTACTACCGTTGTCCAGCTAGGGAGAACATTCGAGAGGGGCCGACGTGACCACCACCGCAGACAGTGCCACCATCACCGCCCGGGACCACCGCTCCCAGAGCCGACTTGAGCCGGTGCATGCCATGAATGACTCAGTCACGAACACGGACGGGCCCGAGCCCGCACGCCCGGGGCGTTCCATGCCCGGCAGGCCTCCCGGGATCCGGGCGGACAGCTCGGGGCTCACGGACCGGCAGCGGCGGGTCATCGAGGTCATCCGCGACTCCGTGCAGCGGAGGGGATACCCGCCCTCCATGCGGGAGATCGGTCAGGCGGTGGGCCTGTCCAGCACCTCGTCCGTCGCCCACCAGCTGATGGCGCTGGAGCGCAAGGGCTTCCTCCGCCGGGATCCGCACCGCCCCCGTGCCTACGAGGTCCGCGGATCGGACCAGCCCAGCACTCAGCCGACCGACACGACGGGCAAGCCCGCCGCGTCGTACGTGCCGCTGGTGGGCCGGATCGCCGCCGGTGGTCCGATCCTCGCCGAGGAGTCCGTGGAAGACGTCTTCCCGCTCCCCCGCCAGCTCGTCGGCGACGGTGAGCTGTTCGTCCTGAAGGTCGTCGGCGACTCGATGATCGAGGCCGCGATCTGTGACGGCGACTGGGTCACCGTCCGCCGCCAGCCCGTCGCGGAGAACGGGGACATCGTCGCCGCCATGCTCGACGGCGAAGCGACGGTCAAGCGCTTCCGCCGGGAGGACGGTCACGTATGGCTGCTGCCTCACAACGCCGCGTACCAGCCGATCCCCGGCGACGAGGCGACCATCCTCGGCAAGGTGGTGGCGGTGCTGCGCCGGGTCTGAGAAGACGGCAGCGCCGGTCAGGACTTGTCGGCCCCGGGACTCCCTAGGACGTCGATCATGACGTCGGTCCCGGGGCTTTGCCTTGCCCCGGGACCGACGTCACAGCCCGGCGCAAGGCCGGCTACGCCCGTCCGGCTATGCCCCGTCCGCCTTCGCCTTGGCGTCGATGGCGGCCAGCGAGCGGCGCGCCTGGTTCCGGTCGGTCGTGTACCAGAAGTCGGGCAGCGAGGCGCGCAGATAGCTTCCGTACCGCGCGTTGGCGAGCCTCGGATCCAGCACCGCGACCACGCCCTTGTCGCCTGTAGCCCGGACCAGTCGACCCGCGCCCTGGGCCATCAGCAGGGCGGCATGCGTCGCCGCGACCGCCATGAAGCCGTTGCCGCCCGCCTCCTCGACCGCCTTCTGCCGGGCGCTCATCAGCGGATCGTCGGGCCGGGGGAACGGAATCCGGTCCATGACCACCAGCTGACAGCTCGGCCCCGGGACATCCACGCCCTGCCAGAGCGACAGCGTGCCGAAGAGGCAGGTCTCCGGGTCGGCCGCGAAGTTCTTGATCAGCTCGCCGAGCGTCTCCTCGCCCTGGAGCAGGATCGGCTTGTCCAGGCGGCCCCGCAGCTCCTCGGCCGCCGCCTTGGCCCCGCGCATGGAGGAGAACAGACCCAGCGTCCGGCCGCCGGCCGCCTCCACCAGCTCGGCGAGCTCGTCCAGCATGTCCGTGCGCGATCCCTCGCGCCCCGGGGTGTTCAGATGCCGGGCGACATAGAGGATGCCCTGCTTCGGGTAGTCGAACGGGGAGCCGACGTCCAGTCCCTTCCACTGCGGGACGTCCTCGCCCGCCGTGCCCTCGGGGGCCAGTCCGAGGGACGCGCCCACCCCGTTGAAGTCGCCGCCGAGCTTGAGGGTGGCCGAAGTCAGCACCACGGACCGCTCGGCGAACAGCTTCTCGCGCAGCAGCCCCGAAACGGAGAGCGGCGCGACCCGGACGGAGGCGCCGAACCGGTCGTGCTGCTCGTACCAGACGACGTCCCACTCCGAGCCCTGGGTGATGCGCTCGGCGACGCCGTGGATCGACTCGACCGAGGCCAGGGCCTGCTTACGGACGGCGTTCTCGTCCTCGACCGACTTGTCCCGGGTGGCGCCGATCGCGGAGATCACCGTGCGCGCCGCGTCGCGCAGCGCCATCAGCGCGTAGCCGAGGTCCTCGGGCACTTCTTCGAGCCGTCCGGGCAGCGCCAGCTCCATGACCCGCTCGAACCCCTCGGCCGCGGTCTGGAGGGCGTCGGCGGCCTTCTCGTTGACCAGCTTCGCCGCACGCCGGACCGCGCGGTTGACCTGGGCGGGGGTCAGCTCGCCGGTGGCGACGCCGGTGACCCGGGAGACCAGCTCATGGGCCTCGTCGACGATCAGCACCTCGTGCGACGGCAGCACCGGCGCGCCCTCGATGGCGTCGATGGCGAGCAGCGCGTGGTTGGTGACGACCACGTCCGCGAGCTTGGCCCGCTCGCGGGCCGCCTCGGCGAAGCACTCCGCGCCGTAAGCGCACTTCGTCGCGCCCAGGCACTCGCGCGAGGAGACCGAGATCTGCGCCCACGCCCGGTCCGAGACGCCGGGCGTGAGGTCGTCCCGGTCGCCCGTCTCCGTCTCGTCCGACCAGTCCCGCAGCCGCAGCAGGTCCTGCCCCAGCTTGCTGGACGGGGCCGCCGCCTCGAACTGGTCGAAGAGCCCCTCCTCCTCGTCCTGCGGCACCCCTTCGTGGAGCCGGTGAAGGCAGAGGTAGTTCGACCGGCCCTTGAGCATGGCGAACTGTGGGCGCCGGCGCAGCAGCGGATGCAGGGACTCGACCGTACGCGGAAGGTCGCGCTCCACGAGCTGCCGCTGGAGGGCAAGGGTGGCCGTGGCCACGACGACCCGCTCCCCGTGCGCCAGGGCCGGCACCAGATAGCCGAGCGACTTGCCCGTACCGGTGCCGGCCTGGACGAGCAGGTGCGATTGGTCGTCGACGGCCTCGGCGACGGCTTCGGCCATGGTGACCTGGCCGGGCCGTTCCGTACCGCCGACGGCGGTGACGGCGGCGTGCAGGAGCTCGGAGAGGGATGGCTTCGTCATAGCCCGACCAGCCTACGGCGCACCACTGACAACGACGGTCACTCCCGGCCTCGGGCGGAGGGGTGCAACGGGTTGGGAACCGTGCCGTGGATCGCCGCGTGCGGGCGGCTGGCCCGGTCCCGATAGCCGTCGACATGCAGGCGGTTGCGGTTGAGGCAGAGGCGTTCGATCTCGGGGGTGAGCATGTCGAACAGCTCGAACCGCTCCTTCAGCTCCGGGAAGCGGGCGTGGTGGCGCACGATCTCCGCCCGGACGAGTGACCAGAAGGTGTCCTCGGAGACCCCGAGCTGCTCCTCGCACAGGGGCGACAGATAGCGGAAGACGCCGACGAAGAGGCCGGAGTGGATGAACTGGGTGAGGAAGGACGGCTCCTCGGTGAGGAGGACGGCGCGTACCTCGTCGGGCATGGCGGCGTGTTCCGGCAGCGGGTGGGCGCTGATGTTGACGTCGTCGACGAAGTCCTTGATGGCGAGCCGTACGGGCACGTCGTTCTCGTCGAACACGACGATGGCGTTCTCGCCGTGCGGGGAGAAGACGGTGCCGTAGCGGTAGAGGAAGTGCAGCAGAGGCGGCAGCAGGGCGGCGAAGAGCCGCTTCAGCCAGGTCTCGGGGCTCAGGCCTGAGCGCTCGACCAGCTCCGCGGTGAACGCGCGGCCCGCCGGATCCGTATGGAGGAGCGAGGCGAGCGTGCGGGCGCGTTCGCCCGGGGCGAGGCGGGGCGGCAGGGGCTCCCGCCAGATCGCGCCGAGGAGTTCCTTGTACTGGTAGGGCGCTTCGGGGAGGTGGTCGTACAGCGGATGTTCGACGGCGACGGACGCGACCTCGCCGAGGAGGACGACCCGGCAGGTGTCACGCAGGAAGGGGTCGCCCTCGCACAGCCCCTGGACCCAGGCGGTGACGGCGGGCGCTGCGAGGGTCCGCTCGGTCGGCAGGCCCCGCCAGACCAGGGTGTTGAGGATGGAGAGCGGGAGCTTGACGGTGTGCCGCTCGGGCCGTTCCACGTTGGCGAACGTGCGGATGGACTGCTGCGGGAGTCGGGCGTCGCCGTCGGTGTGCAGGGCCACGATGTCGCCGTCGGCGATGGCCGGGGCGAAGAGCGGCACGATCCACTCGTCCCACTGCCAGGGGTGTACGGGGAGGTAGAGGTAGTCCCGCGGGTCGTGTCCCCGGGCCCGCAGCATGTCGGCGAAGGCGTCCCGGATGTCCTGGTCGAGTTCTCCGGCGTACAGCTGGCCGGGGGTGGCGACGCGGCCGACGCCCCGGAACTGCGCGAGGCGGCTGCTGACCGCGATCCACGGCAGCCGGAGCGGGCTGCGCGTCTCTGGGGTGAAGCGGGCGGCGTCGGCGGCGGAGAAGCCGAGCCGTCCCTTGCTCGCCACCAGCCAGGGGTGGCCGGTCTGGTGGCCTTCCAGCTCCGCGTAGTCGAGCGCGGCGAGCTGGTCGGCGGCGAGGGCGGTGTGGTCGAGCCGGGCGTCGGCGGACAGGGTCAGGGTCAGCTCGCGGATGAGGTGACCCAGCGTCGTGCCGTCGAGCCCGAGGAGGTCGCGGGCCCGGGTGAGGAAGGTCAGCGGGTCGCGGAACGGGCGGGGGGCGGCGGCCGCCCCGTCGGCCTGCGTGGCGGGTGAGCCGTTGGACTGGGCGTCGGCTTGCGCGGTGGCCGAACCGTTGACGTGGGCGGCCGGGGGCTGCGCCGTGATCTCGATCGAATCGGGGTCGACGCGCCAGCTGCCGTAGACGCCGCGCCGAGCGGTGAAGGCGAGCACTCCCCCGTCATCGAGGGTCAGTCGGTGGAGGCCGCCGGTCCCGGGCCCCGGAACCGGCTCGATGATCTTCTCGTAGGCGAACTCGCCGAGCATCTTGGCGAGGAGCCTCGCTGCGGCCCGGTCCCAGATCTGCCGGTCCAGCTCCGGAGGGCTGAACAGCTGCGGGGACTCGGCTGAATCACGGCTCGTGGGAGATATCGGCACGGGGACTCCTCCGGAGGGAACCTATGAGGTTCGAGCGGTATGGAAAGTGCGGAGAGCAAGTCACAGCTGGGCTCGGTACGTTCGGTCGCGGATCATCAGCGCGGCGCGTTTGTCGGGGAGATCCACTTCGGCGGAGAAGCGGAACCCGGCGCTGAGGAACGCGGATACGGACGGGGTGTTGCGCAGGTCGGGCTCGGCGACGACCCGCCCGCAGCGCGGAAGGTTGTCCAGGACGAGGTCGGCGACGGCGCGGAGCAGGGTGGTGCCCACCCCCCGGCCCCGGTTCTTCACGCCCCCCAGGAGGAGGTGGACGCCGGTGTCGTGGGGGCGGGCGGGGTAATGGCGGGCCAGGGGGTCGAGGTCGGCGCGGTAGATCTCCCAGTAGCTCATGGGGGTGCCGTCGAGCACGCCGAGACAGGGGATGCTGCGCCCGTCCCCTTCGAGCTGGGGCCGGATGTGGTCGGCGGTGATGGACTCCGGACCGGCCAGCTCCCAGAAGGCCGCCACGGCGGGGTCGTTCATCCAGCGGCTGATGACGGGGAGGTCGCGCTCCAGCCTGACGGGGAGGAGGGCGAACTCCCCCGCCGGGGTAGCAGCCGCTGGCCAGGAGCCCGGGTCGCCCAGCAGGTCACCGGGGACGGTGGCCCGCCGCGTCCCGGCGCTGCGCTCCTCGGCGATGAGTACGAGGAGTTCCTCGGTGAGCTTCAGGTCGAGGGTGTCCTCGACGCCGCTGCTCCCGACACCGGTGCTCCCTGCGGTGCCCCTCCCGGCGTCGGCGCTCTCGACGTCGTCGCTCTCGACGTCGTCGCTCCCGGCGCCGGCGCTTACGGCGCCACTGCTTCCGGCGCCGCCGCGCCCGACTCCGGTGCTCCCGGCGTCGGGCGCGGCGTCAGGTTCCGCTGAGGGGTCGGCGGGAGGCACGGTGGCGCTCTCCTCTCTGGACCGGGTGCGGTCGGTGGCAGCGTAGGAGCGGGTGCGCTCGGAGTCTGCCTGGTGCGGGTGCTCAGCTGTGCAGCGGGTTGGCGATGGTGACGTACACGGACTGGGTGTCGACCGGTCCGACCAGCTCGTCGAGGCCGTGCAGCCGGGTCAGCAGGTTGGCCTTGCAGCGCAGTTGGCGGTTCTCCAGGAGATACGCGGGCAGGGGCGAGCCCAGTTCCGCGGTCTCGTCGAGGAACTGGCGCAGGACGGTGAGAAGTTCCTGTTCGTCGGCCAGGCGCTGGGATCCGAACGCCCCGATGAGGCCGAGGACGTTGTTGATGCCGAGGTAGTAGGCGAACCGTTCGTCGGTGACCGGGTCGGAGACGAAGGTGTCGCTGACGGTGCCGATGCCGGGGAGCCGTCGTTCCAGCTCGCCGCGTCGGGAGTCGCGGAAGTAGTAGCCCTGGTTGTCCCGGTAGCGGCCGCCGACGGGCCAGCCGTCCGGGTCGAGGAGGACGAGGGTGTTCTGCTGGTGGGCTTCGAGGGCGACTCCGCCGTGGGCGTCGAGCCAGAGGACGGGGCGCACGACGTGGTGCAGATAGCGCCGGAACCATTCGGCGGAAACGGCGGTGGTGGTGAGGCCGGTGCGGGCGGCCAGGCCGGAGACGACCTCGGCGAGCCGCGAGTGCATGCCGGTCCGGCCGGGCCGGGGGCGCTGCGCGGTGAGTCCGGCGATGCAGGCCGCGTCGTCACCCGGGCCGAAGGGGTTGTGCCGGAGCATCACGTCGAGCCCGGAGACGGGTGTGCCCTCGGGGTCGTCGACGGCGAGCCAGGCGGGATCGCGGACGATGTCGAAGCCGGGGTGCTCCCGCTGCCAGCTCTCGCCGAGCCCGGTCGACAGGAGGCGGTGGACCTCGACGCCCCGGTGCAGCTCCTTACGAAGGTTCTCCCGGCGGGAGTTGGTGATGCGGACGCCGAGGGAGAGCTTGAGCATGACCCGCGCGCCGGGCCGGTGCACGGTGCGGATGGAGGAGGTGGGGTGCCAGTGCTCGCCGTGCGGGCCGAGGTCGTGGAGCAGACCGGTCTCGGCGAGGGCGCGGACCTGGGGGCGGTGGAGCAGGTCGGCCGCCTGCCAGGGGTGTACGGGGACGGCGACGGTGCCGGGGGGCGTCTTCAGCCCCGCGGCGTGCGGGGCGAGCAGCTCCTCGGCGGTGGCCGGACCGTCGTCGCTCCAGGCGGAGTCGGTGGCGGCCAGCGAGCGGTCGACGGCGAACCAGTGGAGCGCGAAGGAGCCGTGCAGCTCCGGCGAATAGCGGCGGGACTCCGATTCGGAGAGGCCTTCGCGGCTCTTGGGCGTGGGGTGCAGGGGGTGGCCGAGCAGCAGGGACTGTTCGGCGGTGAGGAAGAGGTCGGCCTCGGCGGGGTCCGCCGGGCTGCACCGCCGCTGCTCGATGAAGCCTGCGGTGTGGCGTACGGAGTCGGCGACCCGGCCGACCAGATCGCCCGCGCCGCTCTCGCCGCCCTCGCGGCCGATGAGGACGGCGACGGTGGCGGCGTCGGCGGGCGGGGAGTCGGCGGGGACGTTCTCCAGGACGGGTGCGCCGAAGCGGTGGGCCCCGGTGGCGGACCAGTAGTGCACGGGGACGAGGAGGGCGGTGCCGCTGGCGGGGAAGGCGATGCGCAGGGTGTCGCCCTCGGGCCTGGGCAGATCGCACTCCCGGGTCCAGCAGCGCAGCAGGCTTTCGGTGCCCGCGGCGTCGGCGGCCCGCAGCGGGTCCGGGTCGTCGAGCGCGTCGAAGCCCGGGCCCAGGGTCACGAGGTCCGAACCGGTCCCGTACGCAAGGGGGTTCGGGTCGTGCGAGGTTTTCTGGCGGGGCACGGTCGTCGCCTCTGCCGTGCCGGGGGCGGCCGGTCCGTCCTGCCCTCGGTGCTGGGGGGTGCCGGGGCCTTCGGCCTCGGGCGCGGGGGTGG
>NZ_JAFEUF010000210.1:2937-12241 GCF_016901035.1 Streptomyces durocortorensis | reverse complement strand
CCGAACACCACCCCACGCAACGGCCGGCCCACATCCACCCGGGCACACACCGCATCAAAAGCATCCGCGAACACCGGAAAGGCTTCATACAGCTCGCGGCCCATCCCCGGCCGCTGCGACCCCTGACCCGAGAACAACAGCGCCGACTTGCCCGGGCGGACCTCCCCGCTCACCACACCAGCAGCCGGCACACCCCCGGCCAGCGCACCCAGCCCGGCCAGCAGCTCATCACGCCCACCACCCAGCACCACCGCACGATGCTCCAACGCCGACCGCGTCGTCGCCAGCGACCACCCCACATCCACCGCCGCCAACTCCGGCCGCGCCACAACAAACCCCCGCAGCCGCTCAGCCTGAGCACGCAAAGAACGCTCGTCCCGCCCGGAAAGCACCCACAGACCAACAGACGACGCAGAACCCGAACCCCCACCAACAACCCCAAGCCCAGCCCCAGCCCCAGCCCCGGGCCTGGGTTCGGCCTCGGGTTCGGGTTCGGGCTCCTCAGCCAAAACCCCCTCCACAATCACGTGCGCATTGGTACCACTGACACCGAACGAGGAGATTCCGACCCGGCGGGGCCGACCGGTCTCCGGCCAGGGGCGTGCCTCGGTCAGCAGTTCCATCTCGCCCGCCGACCAGTCCACCTGGGGGGTGGGCTCGTCGACGTGCAACGTCTTCGGGAGTACGCCCCGGCGGATCGCCTCCACCATCTTGATCACTCCGGCCATCCCGGCGGCGGCCTGGGTGTGGCCGATGTTGGACTTGATGGAGCCCAGGTAGAGGGGTTCGGTGCGGTCCTGGCCGTAGGTGGCGAGCAGCGCCTGCGCTTCGATCGGGTCGCCCAGGGTCGTGCCGGTGCCGTGTGCTTCGACGGCGTCGACCTCGGTGGGTGCGAGGGCCGCGCTTGCCAGGGCCTGGCGGATGACGCGTTGTTGGGCGGGTCCGTTGGGGGCGGTGAGGCCGCTGGAGGCGCCGTCGGAGTTGACCGCGCTGCCGCGCACGACCGCCAGCACCCGGTGCCCGTTGCGGCGCGCGTCGGAGAGCCGCTCCACCAGCAGCACCCCCACGCCCTCGCCCCAGCCGGTGCCGTCGGCGGCGGCGGCGAAGGACTTGCAGCGGCCGTCGGCGGCGCTGCCCTCTTCCAGGCCGAATCCGGCGAACATCATCGGCCCGGACATGACGGTGACCCCGCCGGCCAGGGCGAGGTCGCACTCGCCGGCGCGCAGCGCCTGCGCGGCGAGGTGCAGCGCCACCAGGGACGAGGAGCAGGCCGTGTCCACGGTGACCGTCGGCCCCTGCAGTCCGAAGGTGTAGGCGATGCGGCCGGAGAGGACGCTGCCGGCGTTGGCGGTGCCCAGGTAGCCGTCGAGGGCTTCGGGGTCGACCACGGACGGGTAGTCGTGGTACATCACGCCGGCGAAGACGCCGGTGCGTCCGCCGCGCAGGGTGCGTACGTCGATGCCTGCCCGCTCGAACGCCTCCCAGGACGCCTCGAGGAGCTGGCGCTGCTGCGGATCGGTGGCGGCGGCTTCCCTCGGGCTGATGCCGAAAAGCCCGGCGTCGAAGTCGCCGATGTCGTGGACGAATCCGCCGCGTGGCGCGGCTGCCGTCCGTGCCGGATCCCAGCCCCGGTCCGTGGGCAGCGGGCCGAGCGCGTCGGTGCCGGACTCGACCAGTGTCCACAGGTCTTCCGGGGAGCGGACGCCGCCGGGGTAGCGGCAGGCCATGCCGATCACCGCGATCGGTTCGCGTGGCTGGTCCTCCAGTTCGCGTACGCGGCGGTTGGCGTCGCGCAGTTGCGTCGTGGCTCGCTTCAGGTAGGCGAGGAGTTTTTCCTGCTGGTCCGGGTCCGTGTCGCTCATGGTCTGGTGTTCGTGTCCTCTCACGGCGTGTCGAACTCGGTGTCGAGGAGGTCGAAGACGTCCTCGATCGAGGCGGAGTCCAGGTTCTCCTGCGGCCTGGTCTGCTCGCCGTTGCATCGGTCGGCCAGGGCACGCAGTCGGGCCGCCACCCGGGCCCGGCCCTCCTTGTCGCCGTCCACGCGGGCCAGGTCGGTTTCCAGGCGGGCGAGTTCGGCCAGCAGTCTGTCGGCCTCCCGTACCGGTTCGGGATTCAGTTCCCTGCGGAGGTAGCGGGCGAGTTCGGTGCAGTTCGGGTGGTCGAAGACCAGCGTGGCAGGCAGTCGCAGCCCGGTGCCGGCGGCGAGCCGGTTGCGTAGTTCGACGCCGGTCAGGGAGTCGAGGCCGATTTCCAGGAAGCCCCGGTCGACGTCGATTTGCCCGGCGGTGGCGAAGCCGAGGGTGGTGGCCACCTGGCTGCGGACCAGGTCGAGCAGGATGCGCCGCTGGTCGGCCTCGGTCACTGCGGAGAGGGCGGCCCGCAGAGCCGCCGGGTCTGCCGAGCCGGCCTCCGTCCGCTGCTTCTGGCGGGGAACCAGTGTCCTGAACAGCGGGGGCACCAGGTCGCGTCCCCGCAGGGCCGCCGGCCGGAACGCCATCGGCACCACCAGGGACCGGCCGGCGGCACAGGCTGCCGAGAAGGCGGCCATGCCGTCCTGTGTGGTGAGCGTGCTCATGCCGGAGCGCGTCACCCGGCGTACGTCGGCCTCGGTGAGTGTTCCGGTCAGTCCGGTGCGTTCGGCCCACGGCCCCCAGGCCAGCGACACCGCGGGCAGCCCCAGCCGGCGGCGGTGCGCGGCGAAGGCGTCCAGGAACACGTTGGCAGCCGCGTAGTTGGCCTGTCCCGCTCCGCCGAGTACACCGGCCGCGGAGGAGAACAGGGCGAACGCTGTGAGGTCCGCGTCCTGGGTGAGTTCGTGCAGGTTGACCGCCCCTCGTACCTTGGGCCCGAGTACGCGCGCGAGGCTCTGGTCCGTCATGTGGGTGAGTACGCCGTCGTCCAGGACGGCGGCGGTGTGCACCACCGCGGTCAGCGGGTGCCGTGCGGGGATCCGGGCCAGGGTGTCGGCCAGCGCTTCGCGGTCGGCGACGTCGCAGGCGGCCACGGTTGCCCGGGCTCCGAGGTCCGCCAGTTCGGCGACCAGTTCGTCGGCGCCGGGGGCGGCCGGGCCGCTGCGGCTGATCAGCAGCAGGTGCCGCACCCCGTGGTGTCGCACCAGGTGCTGGGCGAGGGCGCTGCCGAGGGTGCCGGTGGCGCCGGTGACCAGTACGGTGCCGTCGGCTGTCTCCAGGCCGGTACGGGGCCCCGGTTCCGTCTCGTCGGCCGGTTCTTCGGGCGGAGGCATCCGGACCAGCCGGGGCGCGAGGAGCAGACCGCCGCGTACGGCGACGTCGGTCTCCTCCGCTTCCAGTGCGGCGACGACGGCCCGGTGCACCAGTGCGGGGTCCGGCTCGGTCGCCGGGTCGAGGTCGAGCAGCAGGAACCGGCCGGGGTGCTCGGCCTGTCCGGAGCGCACCAGGCCGCGTACGGGCGCGTTGACCAGGTCCATCAGGTCGTCGTCGCCGGTGGCGACCGCGCCTCGGGTGACCAGGACCAGGGGTTGTCCGGTGTGCTGTTCGTCGGCGATCCGGTCGCGGATCAGGCCGAGGGCCCGGGTGACGGCCTCTTCCACGGCGTCGGCCGTGTCGGGTCCGGTGGCGGGGGCGACGAAGGGCGCGAGGACGATGTCGGCCTCGTCGGGCTTGGTGTCCCCGAACGCCCCGTCCAGCCAGGTGTCGTCCCCGAGCTGCGCGAGCCGGCCGGAGACGGCGGCGGGGAGCGGTATCTCGGTATCCCAGTCGACGTGCAGGAGTGTGTCGGCCAGACCGTGGCGGACAGCTGCCAGTTCGGCGCCCGCCGGCCGGGCCACCAGGGCTCCCACTGCGCCGACCGGGGTTCCGGTGTCGTCGAAGAGTTCGAGGCCGATGCCGTCGTCGGACTCGGTGAGCCTGACCCGGAGTGTCGCGGCGCCGGTGGCGGGCAGCGTCACTTCCCGCCACAGGAAGGGGAGGTCCGCGGTGCGGCCGGCGTCGGCGTCGTCGCGCAGGCGGCGCAGCAGGCCGATGCCGTGCAGGGCGGCGTCGAACAGCGCCGGGTGGAGGAGGTAGCCCTTGTCGGACACCTCCTGGGACAGCCGTACCTCGGCGAAGAGTTCGTCGCCGCGGTGCCAGGCTCCGGTGAGCGACCGGAAGGCGGGGCCGTAGCTGTAGCCGGCGTCGGCGATGCTCTCGTAGAAGCCGGTGAGTTCGACCGGTTCGGCGCCCGGTGGTGGCCAGGTGGTGAGCGAGTGCGCGGTGGACGCGGCGGCGGGGGCCAGGGTGCCGGTGGCGTGCCGGACCCATGGTGTGTCCTGGAGGTCGGCGTCGCGTGCGTGGACGGACACCTCTCGGCGGCCCGTCCCGTCGGGAGCGCCGGCCGTGAGCTGCACTTCCACGGCGTGGTTCTCGCCCAGCACCAGTGGGGCGCCCAGGGCGAGTTCCTCCAGTACCGGGGTCTGTACCCGGGTGCCGGCGTGCAGGGCCATTTCCACGAAGGCGGTGCCCGGCAGCAGGACGGCGCCGAGAACGGCGTGGTCGGCCAGCCAGGGGTGGGTGCGTGTGGACAGCCGCCCGGTGAACACGGTGCTCGCGCCGTCGGCGAGCGTCAGTGTGGCGGTGAGCAGCGGGTGTCCGGTGCTGCTCAGGCCTGCTGCGCCGAGGTCGCCGACGCCCGGGGACGTGGTGTCGAGCCAGTACCGCTCTCGTTGGAAGGGGTACACCGGCAGGGGAACGGTCCGCACCGGCAGCCCGGTGAGGGGTGTGGTGGGATCGGCCGTGCCTCCGTGGGTGTGGAGTTCGGCGACGGAGAGGAGGAAGCGTTCGATGCCTCCGTGGTCGCGGCGGAGTGTGCCGAGCACGGTGACGTCGCCGGGGGTGAGGTCGGGGATGTCGTCGAGGATTTCGCCGAGCGCGGGTACGAGGACCGGGTGCGGGCCGATCTCCACCAGGAACCGGGCGCCCTGTTCCACCAGCCCGCGTACGCCCCGGTCGAGGTCGACGGGTGTGGCGAGGTTCTGCTGCCAGTAGGCGGCGTCGAGCAGTTCGCCGTCGGTCCGCTCTCCGGTGACCGTGGAGTGGAACGGGATGCTGCTCGTGCTGGGGCTGAGGCCGGTGAGCAGTTCTGCCAGCTCCTGTGCCGCCGGCTCTACTTGGGTGCAGTGGGAGGAGAAGTCGATCTGGAGGCGTTTCGCGCGGACGCCGTCCTTCTTGCAGGCGGCGAGGAAGTCGTCCAGTGCCTCGTGTTCTCCGGCGACGATGCTCCACGCGGGACTGTTGATCCCGGCCAGCGAGAGCCGTGTGCCCCACGGCTCCAGCAGGGCGCGGGTCCTTGCCGCCGGCAGGGCCACGGACGCCATGCCTCCCTTGCCGGACAGCGGGAGGAGGACCTTTCCGCGCAGGGCGACGACCCGGACCGCCTCGGCGCGTGTGAGCGCGCCGCAGGCGTAGGCGGCGGCGATCTCGCCGTGCGAGTGGCCCAGGACCATGTCGGGTTCGACGCCGTGGGCCCGCCAGAGCGCGACGAGTGCCGCGGTCACGCTGAACAGTGCGACCTGGGTCACATCGACCCGGTCCAGCGGCGGGGCGCCCTCGGCGCCGCGCAGCACGTCGATCAGTGACCAGTCCAGGTGGTGGGCGAACTCCTCGCCGCACGCGTACAGCTCGGCGGCGAAGACTTCGGAGGTGTCCATCAGTTCGGTGGCCATGCCTTCCCACTGGCCGCCCTGCCCGGGGAAGATGAAGGCGACCTTTCCGGGTCGTTCGACGCCCTGGACCAGGTGCGGTGCGGCGTCGCCGCGGGCGAGGGCCAGGAGCGCGGCCCGGCGGTCCGCGTCTTCGGCGGCTACCACGGCGGCGCGGTGTCCGAGCAGGGCACGGGTGGCGGTCAGTGAGTGGGCGAGGTCGGCGGGGTGGGCGGCGGGTGCGGAGTCCAGGTGTTCGAGGAGTCGCAGGGCCTGGCCGCGCAGGGCTTCCGCGCTGCGGGCGGACAGCATCCAGGGGGCCACCACGCCGTCGAGCTCGGGGGTGCTGCCGGGCTCGGGGGTGCGCTCCGGGTCCTGGGCGGTTGGCTCGGGCTGTTGCACGTACTGCTCCAGCACCAGGTGGGCGTTGGTGCCGCTGCCGCCGAAGGAGGAGACTCCGGCCCGCCGGGGGCGCCCGTCGGTGTCGGGCCAGGGGGTGGTCTGCGTCAGGAGTTCGACCGCGCCCGTCGACCAGTCGACGTGCGGGGTCGGTGCGTCGATGTGCAGGGTTGCGGGCAGGACTCCCTCGCGCAGCGCCATGACCGTCTTGATGACGCCACCGACGCCGGCCGCCGACTGGGTGTGACCGATGTTGGACTTCACCGAGCCGAGCCACAGCGGCCGGTCCTCGGCGCGGTTCTGGCCGTACGTCGCCAGAATCGACTGGGCCTCGATGGGGTCACCGAGGGTGGTGCCCGTGCCGTGCGCCTCGACGGTGTCGATGTCGGTGGCGTCCAGACGGGAGTTGGCCAGCGCCTGGCGGATGACCTTCTGCTGGGCGCGGCCGCTGGGGGCGGTCAGTCCGTTGGAGGCGCCGTCCTGGTTGACGGCGGTGCCGCGGATCAGCGCGAGTACCGGGTGTCCCGCGCGCAGCGCGTCCGAGAGGCGCTCGACGAGGATCACGCCGACTCCCTCGCCCCAGCCGGTGCCATCGGCGGCTGCGGCGAAGGGCTTGCACCGGCCGTCGGCGGCGAGGCCGCGCTGGCGGCTGAACTCGGTGAAGGAGGCGGGGGTGGCCAGGACGGCGGCGCCGCCGGCGACGGCCATGTCGCATTCGTTGTTCCGCAGCGCCTGGCAGGCGAGGTGGATGGCCACGGCGGAGGACGAGCAGGCGGTGTCGACGGTGGCGGCGGGTCCTTCGAGGCCGAAGGTGTAGGAGATGCGGCCGGACGCGGCGGCGGTTCCGGTGCCGGCGAGGAACAAGCCCTCGGTCTCGTTGCCTGGCTGCTGGGCCCCGATGCCGTAGCCGACGAAGGAGGTGCCGACGAAGACGCCCGTCTGGCTGCCCCGCAGGGACGACGGGGCGATCGTGGCCCGTTCCATCGCCTCCCAGGTCGCTTCCAGCAGCAGCCGGTGCTGCGGGTCGGTGGCTATTGCCTCGCGGGGGCTGATGCCGAAGAGGGAGGCGTCGAAGTGGGAGGCGTCCGTGAGGAATCCGCCCTCGTTGACGTAGGAGGTGCCGGGGTGGTCGGCGTCGGGGTGGTAGAGGTTGTCCACGTCCCAGCCGCGGTCCTGCGGGAAGGGCCCGATGGCGTCGGTGCCGTCCAGCACCAGCTGCCACAGGTCCTCGGGCGAGTTCACGCCGCCGGCGTAGCGGCAGCTCATGCCGATCACGGCCAGCGGCTCGTCCTCGGCGGCGCCGATGGTGCGGGCCGTGGTGCCCCCGGCCGGGTCCTGTTCGCCGAGCACCTCGGTGAGCAGGTGGTCGGCGAGGTCGGCGGGGGTGGGGTGGTCGAACACCAGGGTCGGCGGCAGTTTGCGGCCCGTGGCGGCCTGCAGGCGGTTGCGCACGTCGACGGCCATCAGTGAGTCGAAGCCCAGGTCCCGGAAGGCGCGGCCGGCCTCGATCGCGGCGGAGTCGGCGTAGCCGAGCGCGGCGGCGGCGTGCTCGGTCACGAGGGCGAGCAGGTGCTGGGTCCGCTGTGGTCCGGTCAACTCGACGAGCTGGTCATACAGTTCGTCGGTCTCGCCGGGGCGGTCGGCCGGGTTGTCGGGGGTCGTGAGTGCGGCCCGGGCCTCGGGGATGTCCATGATCAGGGGGCGGGCGCGGGCGGCGGTGTAGCCGGGTGCGAAGCGTGCCCAGTCGATGTCGGCGACGGTCAGGCAGGTGTCGTCGGCGTCCAGTGCCTGGTCGAGCGCTTCGAGGGCGAGGCGCGGGTCCATCGTGTGCAGTCCGCGCCGGCCGAGTTCCGCGGTGGCCTGTTCGTCGTCGGCCATGCCTGCTCCGGCCCAGCCTCCCCAGGCGACGGCGGTGGCTGCCAGGCCCCGGGACCGGCGGTTCTGGGCGCGTGCGTCGAGTACGGCGTTGCCCGCCGCGTAGGCGGCCTGGCCCGCGCCGCCCCAGACGCCCGCGCCGGAGGAGAAGAGCACGAACGTGGTGGCGTCACCGGCCAGTTCGTCCAGGTGCCGGGCGCCTTCGGTCTTGGCGGCGGTCACCGCGGCGAGGTCGCTCTCCTCGCAGTCGGCGAGCGCGGTCGCCTGCGCCACACCGGCGGCGTGGATCACCGTGTCGGCGGGGTGCTCGGCGAGCAACGCGGCGATCTGGTTCCGGTCGGTGACGTCGCATGCGGTGACGATCGTCTCGACGCCTCGTGCGGTGAGTTCGGCGGCCAGCTCCGGGGCGCCGGGGGTGTCCGGGCCGCGGCGGCCGGTGAGGACGAGTTTGTGTGCGCCCCGGTCGGCCATGTGGTGGGCGAGGTGGCGTCCGATGCCGCCGGTGCCGCCGGTGATCAGCACGGTGGAACCGGGCTGCCAGGACCGGACCGGTGTGCTCTGCGGGGCGCGGACCATGCGGCGTGCGAACACTCCGGCGGGGCGGAGCGCGAGCTGGTCCTCCGCAGCAGAGTCCGAGGAGTCCTCGGGCTGTTGTGCGAGGAGCCGCAGCAGTTTGTTCAGAACCCGGTCGTCCGGCTGCTCCGGCAGGTCGATGAGGCCGCCCCAGCAGTCGGGGCGTTCCAGTCCGGCCACCAGGCCCAGTCCCCAGGTGGCGGCCTGTGCGATGTCCCGTACCGGGTCCGTACGGCCGACGGAGACGGCGCCGCTGGTGACCAGGTGGATCGGGACCGGGGTCGGGCGGGCGGTGACGGTGCGCAGCAGGGTGAGGTTGCGTGCGGCTCCGACGCTGACGCCCGTGTGGAGAGGGTGCGGGCGGGAGTCGAGGGCGAGGAGCGAGATCACCCCGGAGAGCGGCTGGTGCCCGGACGGTTCCTGGGGCGGTTCGGCGGTCACGTGGGCCGTGCCGCCGGCCTGGTCGACCAGTGCGGCGAGCCGGCCGGCCAGTTCCTGCTGTTCCTTGCCGGCGACGATCGCCCAGGTGCCGGTCAGTGCGGGCCGGCCGGGCCCGGTGAGGGGTGTGTGCTTCCACTCGACCCGGTAGCGCCAGCCGTCCACGGTGGACCGGTCGTGGGAGCGGCGCCGCCAGGCCGCGAGTGCGGGCAGTGCGGGGGCGAGGGCGTCGGTGCCCAGGGACGCGGGGGGGGGGGGGGGGGGGGGGGGGGGGGGGCCGGCGCGGGGCCGGCGCGGGGGCCCGGACCGCGCGCGGCGCCCTCGCCGAGCGGCGCGCGCGCGCGGCCGGAGGGGCGCGGGCGG
>NZ_JAFEUF010000210.1:0-2928 GCF_016901035.1 Streptomyces durocortorensis | reverse complement strand
TGCCCCCCCCCCCCCCGGCCGGGGCGGGGGGGGGGGGGGGGGGGGGGGGGGGGCCCCCGGGGCCCCGGGCCCCCGGGGGGGGGCCCCCCCCCCTCCACCGCTGCCCAGAAGCGGTTCTCCTCGGCCGTGCCGCTCCGGGCGGGGCCGGCTGTGTCCTGCGAGGTGGGCTCCCACCAGTAGTGGTTCCGCTGGAAGGGGTAGGTGGGCAGGTCGACGGTGCTGCCGCGGGAGGCCCAGGAGGGGCCGACGCCCCGGGTGAACGCTTCGGCGAGCGAGACGGAGAACCGCTCCAGGCCGCCCTCCTCACGGCGCAGCGAGGCCAGCAGTACGGGGTCGGACGCTCCGGCGTCCTCCGCGGTCTCCTGTACGGCCCCGGCGAGCGCCGGGTGGGGGCTGCACTCGATGAAGACGCCGAACCCGTCGGCGAGCAGTGCGCGTGTGGCCGGGGCGAACTGGACGGTCTGGCGCATGTTGCGGTACCAGTACTCCGCGTCCAGCTCGGTGGTGTCGAGCAGTCCGCCGGTGACGGTGGAGTAGAAGGGGATGCGGGAGGCTCGTGGCCGTACGGGTGCCAGCACCGCGAGTGTTTCCTCGCGCAGCGGCTCGACGACGGCCGAGTGTGCCGCGCCCTTGATCCGGAGCTTGCGGCAGCGTATGCCCTCGGCCTCCAGCTCGGCGAGGAATTCGTCCAGCGGCGCCTCGTCGCCCGCGACGGAGACGGAGGTCACCCCGTTGACGGCGGCGATGCTGAGTGCGTCGCCCCAGCGTTCCAGTCGGGCCAGCGCTTGCTGTGCGGGCAGCGAGACGGAGGCCACCGCGCCCTGGCCGACCACACGGGACAGCAGGCGGCTGCGGTGGGTGACGACCCGTGCGGCGTCCTCCAGGGACAGTGCGCCGGCGAGGTGGGCGGCGGCGATCTCTCCCTGCGAGTGGCCGACCACGGCCTCCGGCTCGACGCCGTGCTCGCGCCAGAGCGCGGCGAGCGCCACCATCGTCGCGAACAGCACGGGCTGGATGACCTCGGCCCGTTCCATGTTCCCGGCCCCGGGCAGGCCGCGCAGTGTGTCCTCGACCGACCAGTCGAGATGCTCCTGAAGTGCCTGCGCGCAGGTCCGCAGGGTGTTCCGGAAGGTCGCAGACTCCTGCAGCAGCCGGTCGGCCATGCCGGGCCACTGCGAGCCCTGGCCGGGAAGGACGAACGCCACCCGGCCGGTCCGGCCCGCTGTCCCCGTGACCAGTCCGGGCGTGGGGGTGCCCTCGGCGAACGCGGTCAGCTGGGCGTGGTGGTCGGGGCCGAGGAGGACGGCGCGGTGCTCGAAACGGGAGCGGGTGGTGGCCAGGGAGTGGGCCACGTCGTGGCCGGCGGGTGCGGGGTCGGCGTCGAGGCGGTCGGCGAGCTGCCGTGCCTGGGCGCGCAGGGCTGTGGGGGTGCGGGCGGAGAGCAGCCAGGGCAGTCCGGCCTCCGGGCCCGTGCCGGTGCCGGTGCCCGTGCCGGTGCCGGTGGCCGTGCCGGTGCCGGTGCCGGTGCCGGTGCCGGTGCCGGACGCATGCGGGAGGGGGGCCGGCTGCGGCTCCGGGAGGGCCTGTTCGAGGATGGTGTGGGCGTTGGTCCCGCTCATGCCGAACGACGAGACGGCGGCCCGGCGTGGACGCCCCTCGTCCGTCCACTCCACCTGCCGGGTCAGCAGCCGGACCCCGCTGCCGTCCCAGTCCACGTGCTGGGTGGGTTCGGTGATGTGCAGGGAGCGCGGCAGCACGCCGTGGCGCAGGGCCATCACCATCTTGATGATCCCGGCGACGCCGGCGGCCGACTGGGTGTGCCCGATGTTGGACTTCAGCGATCCCAGCCACAGCGGCTGTTCCTCGTCGCGCCCGCGCCCGTACGTGGCGATCAGGGCCTGGGCCTCGATGGGGTCGCCGAGTTCCGTGCCGGTTCCGTGCGCCTCGACCGCGTCCACGTCGGTGGTGTCCAGGCCCGCGTCGGCGAGCGCCGCCCGGATGACCCGCTGCTGGGCGGGGCCGTGGGGGGCGGTGAGGCCGTTGGACGCGCCGTCCTGGTTGACCGCGCTGCCGCGCACCATGGCCAGGACCGGGTGCCCGTTGCGGCGGGCGTCGGAGAGCCGCTCCACCAGGAGCATTCCGACGCCCTCGCCCCAGCCGGTGCCTTCGGCGTCGGAGGAGAAGGGGCGGCAACGGCCGCCGGGCGCGAGCGCGCCGCCCTGTGCGGCGTCGGTGAACATGCCCGGTATCGACATGATGGTGGCGCCGCCGGCCAGTGCCATCGTGCACTCTCCGCGTCGCAGTGCCCCGATGGCCAGGTGCAGCGCCACCAGCGACGACGAACACGCGGTGTCCACGGTCACGGCGGGGCCTTCGAGGCCGAACGTGTAGGCCAGCCGGCCGGAGATGACGCTCGTCGCGGTGCCGGTGAGGACGTGGGGGCGGGAGCCCTCGGGCACGTCGAACCGGCCGAGGCCGTATCCGGAGGTGGCGGTGCCGACGTACACGCCGGTGGAACTGGCGCGCAGCTGGGCCGGATCGACGCCGGCCCGCTCGAAGGCCTCCCAGGAGGTTTCCAGCAGCAGCCGCTGCTGCGGGTCCATCGCCAGTGCCTCGCGGGGGGAGATGCCGAAGAACGCCGGGTCGAATCCGCCGGCGTTCTGGAGGAAGCCGCCTTCGAAGGTGCGCCGGTCCTCGGTCTCGCCGTAGATGTGGGCGAGGTCCCAGGCCCGGTCGGTGGGGAAGTCGCCGACGGCGTCGGTCTCGTCGGCGACGAGTCGCCACAGTGCCTCGGGGGTGTCGGCGCCGCCGGGGAAGCGGCAGGCCATGGCGACGATCGCGATGGGGTCGTCGGCGGTCTCCGCACGGGTGGTGGCGGGCTCGGCGGGTGCGACCGCGACGAGGTCGCCGAGGACCTCTGTGACCAGG
>NZ_JAFEUF010000209.1 GCF_016901035.1 Streptomyces durocortorensis | reverse complement strand
GGCGTGTCCTGAAGCGGCGGGCGGGGCCGGGTGCGCTCATGCTGGTGGGGCGGGCGGCGTGCCCGGCGGTCCGGTACCGGCCGCAGACGCTCCTGGTGGAGGTGGAGATGGATCCCGTCACCGCCCTGCGGCGGATCGCCTTCCTGCTGGAGCGCTCGCAGGCCGCCACCTACCGGGTGAAGGCCTTCCGTACGGCGGCCGCCGCGGTGGACGCGATGGCCGCCGGGGAGGCTGCCGACCGGGTGGCCGCGAAATCCCTGGAGCGCGTGCCCGGGATCGGGCCGCGGACGGCCGAGGTGATCCGCGAGGCCCTGGCCGGAGAGGCGCCCGGCTATCTGGACCGGCTGGAGGCGGAAGCCGCGGCGGAGCCGCCCGCCGAGGGGGGCCAGGACCTCTTCGCCCGGCTGACCGGGGACTGCCATCTGCACTCGGACTGGTCGGACGGCGGCAGCCCGATCGAGGAGATGGGCCGGACAGCCATGGAGCTGGGCCATGCGTGGGCCGTCCTCACCGATCACTCGCCCCGGCTGACGGTGGCGCGCGGCCTGTCGCCGGAGCGGCTGCGGGAGCAGCTGGAGGTGGTGGCGCGGCTGAACGAGGAGTGGGCTCCGTTCCGGCTGCTGACCGGGATCGAGTGCGACATCCTGCCGGACGGCTCGCTCGACCAGGAGAACGAGCTGCTGGAACGGCTCGACGTGGTGGTGGTCTCCGTCCACTCCAAGCTGAGGATGGACCCGGCCCCGATGACACGGCGGCTGGAGGCGGCGGTGCGCCATCCGCAGGCGAATGTGCTCGGCCACTGCACGGGACGGCTGCTGGACGGGCGGGGCCGCCCCGAGTCGCGGTTCGACGCGGACCGGGTCTTCGCGGCCTGCGCGGAGGCCGGGACGGCGGTGGAGATCAACTGCCGTCCGGAGCGGCGGGATCCGCCCCTGCGGCTGCTGCGTACGGCCGTCGCGGCGGGGACGCTCTTCGCGATCGACACGGACGCGCACGCTCCGGGGCAGCTCGACTGGCAGAGGTCGGGGTGCGCCCGCGCCGAGGAGTGCGGGGTGACGGCGGACCGGGTGGTGACGGCCTGGAGCGCGGAACGGCTCCTGGAGTGGGCTGGCTGACCCGCACCCGGCCGCTTCCGTGACCCCGCACGGGCCGGCCCCGGCCCCTCGGACACCGCACGCACGCACCCGCCCCCGGAGGTGTGTGCGTCTCCGGGGGTGGGCGGATGGGCAGGCGTCGCCGCGGCTACTTCTGGGGGTAGATGTCCCCGGCCTCCATGGCGCTCTGCTGCTCGCTCCGGTCCCGGATCGACCGGGACTTCTTCTCCAGCCGCTCACGCTCCTGCGGATCGCTCGCGCGCTCCGCCTCTTCGTGGAGCTGCTGGGCCTTCTCACGCATCTGCCGAGCCAGGTCGGCGGATTCGTCCGAACCGCTCATCACCACTCCTTGGACGCCGGGTACGGGACCTCTGCCCCCAGCGAACCAGCGACCGGCCGCCTCCGCATCCCGCGCGGCCGGGGGTCCGGTCGCCGCTCCTGGACGTCCTCCAGCAGCAGGTCGGCCACCAGGTCGCGGGTGGCGCGGCCGCGGGCGAGCGCGTCGGAGCGTCTGTCCTCCGCCGCCTCCGCGCCGACGGCGAGCTGGGTGGTGACCAGGACGGCGAAGCTCTCGATCGCCTCCGCGAGGTGGCCGAAGAGTTCCTGGAGCAGTTCCGTCACGTCGGCCGGGAACAGGGATTCCCGGTGCGCAGGGCGACCCGGTGCAGCAGCCTCTGTCTCACCCTGGGGTTGAGGGTGAGACTTTCCTCCGCCTGGCGCAGGGAGGCGTCGACCTCCACGATGTCGTGGTCGAGCCCGCGGGCCTCGTGGAGGCTGGCTGCGGCCCGGGACACGGGGTTCTTCCCCACGACCTCCTCACCCATGCTGCGCAGCATCGTGCCCATCCGGGCGGCCAGCGACTCGATGGAGGAGCCGGCCGAGGCGACCCGGACGGGCGGGGCGAGAAGCAGGTTGAACAGGAGGCCGACGACCGCGCCGATCAGCGTCTCCCATCGGCGCAGCGCTCCCCCGGTCCGAGCTCCGCCGTACGGCCCTGCGCCGGGGAAGACCCGGACGGCGTGCGCGGGGCCCCGGTCGGAGAGATCCTGGAGGCATGGCTGTTCTAGTGAATCCCCCAGGAGAGACACCGCCGGCCGAGGGCTCCATCAGCGAGGCCCACGAGGAACGGGCGGACGGAGGACTGTGGGAGCACCCGGGCTTCTGGACCGCTCTGATCGTGCTGGGAGCACTCGTGGTCGCCGGATTCTTCCTCGCCAGGATCTTCGGTTACGGATGAGCGGCGGGGTGTCCGCATCGGCGCGCCGGATCACCGACGCGCTGCTGGAGGAGTACGGGCGGACGTACGCGGCGGAGGCGGGAATCCGGCTGCGCGACACTCCGCAGCCGCTCTATCAGCTCCTGGTGCTGAGCCATCTGCTGAGCGCCCGGATCCGCGCCTCGGTCGCCGTGGCCGCCGCGCGGGCACTCTTCGCGGACGGGATGCGCACCCCGCGCCGGATGGCGGACGCGACCTGGCAGCAGCGCGTGGACGCGCTGGGCGAGGGCGGCTACCGCCGCTACGACGAGCGGACCTCCACCCAGCTCGGGGATGGGGCGCGCCTCGTCCTCGACGCGTGGAAGGGCGACCTGCGCCGGCTGCGCGCGGAGGCGGACGGCGATGGGGAGGCGCTGCGGGCCGGACTCCGGCGCGTCCAGGGGATCGGTCCCGCCGGGGCCGACATTTTCGTACGCGAGGTACAGGCCGTGTGGCCGGAGACCGGGTTCTGGATCGGTGCGAAGGGGCAGCGGGGCGCCGAGCGGCTCGGTCTGCCCACCTCCCCCGGCAGGCTGTCCGAGGTGGCACGCGACCGGGACCGGGCCGCGTTCGCCGCGGCGCTGGTCAGGGCTGCCCTCGACCGGGAGGTCGTCGAGAGGGTCCAGGAGGCGGCCCGGGCAGGGAAGTGAGCCCCGCGAGCGCCGTACGCAAGGTTCCGAGAACACCGGGCGGCGTCGCGAAGGCGCCCTTGCCGTGCGCGACGGCGCGGGCGCCCTCGCTTCTCTCAGCGGTCGGAGGCGCCCCGCGCCGCGCGTGCCAGGGCCTCCTCGCGGCGGGCCTCGGCCTGTTCCTTCCTGCCCTCGGCCTTCAGCCGCTCGTTCTCGAGGGCGATGCCGTCCGATTCCTTGACCATGCCTTTGAGCCTCCGCGCCTTGGCGCGGGCTATCTCGGTGCTCTTTCCCACAGCTGCCTCCATGCCGCGAGGGAGATACGCGCTTCCTCCCTCCACTATGCATACGTGCGCCGTGAAACGCAGGGGGCTACAGCAGTGGATCCTCGTCCTCGTCCGGCCCGCCGCCCTCGACCCGCAGCGCGAGGTCCTGGAGGACGTCGGCCGACGACACGTCGGTCTGCCCGGAGTCGTGAACCTGGGCCAGCATCGTGAACGCGAGGGTGAAGGCGCTCACGAGCTGTTCGACCGCACCGCCGACCTCGCGCCCGACGACGGTGACCACCTCCTCGACGGAGAAGTCGTCGGGGATGGCGATGTGGGGCATCGTCTCGTTCAGCAGGGCGGTGACGGCGCCCGCTCCCGTGTCCAGATCTTCCCGTTCGAGGTCCGCCTCCAGCAGGCGCTGCATTTCGCGCGCCTCTGTGAGGATGCCGATCACGCGCTTCACGACTTCCCGTTGCTCCATGGGCGCGAGCATAGGCCGTGCAACCCGGTCGCAACGTCCGGTCGAGTTGACTTGCGTCCGGTTGTCGCAGCGTCGCCACGGCCGGAAAGGGGCAGGTCCATGGAGTGTGACCCGAAATCGCCCGCCGTCGGACTGACTCCCGCCGCGGCCGGTCTGCTGCGCCGGCTGCGTGCGGACCACGGCCCGTTGATGTTCCATCAGTCGGGCGGCTGCTGCGACGGCAGCGCGCCGATGTGCTACCCGGCCGGTGAGTTCCGTACCGGGGACGCCGATGTGCTGCTCGCGGAGCTCACCGTCGAAGGGATGCCCGAGAGCGTGCCGTTCTGGATGTCGCGGAGCCAGTACCCGGTGTGGGCCCACACCCGGCTGATCGTGGACGTGGTGGAGGGCCGGGGCAGCGGATTCTCGCTGGAGGCTCCGGAAGGGGTGCGCTTCCTCATCCGTTCCCGCCTGGTGGACGGGAACGGATGAGGGGCGTGCTGCCCGTCAGACGGTGTCGCGCACCGCGACGATGCCGTTGAAGACGCCCGCGTACGCCGTGCCGTCGGGGCCGATGGTGATGGGCGCCCAGTTGTTGTCGTACGCGGGTCCGGTGCCGGTGAGGGTGCGCCAGCGGCGCTCGCCGGTACGGAAGTCGACGGCGGTCAGGTACCAGGCGTCGATGCCGAGGGCGTTGGGCTCCTTCTCGTAGAAGTAGAGGAGCCCGTTGGCCGTGGACAGTTTCGGCACGGTGGAGGGCGAGCGGACGGCGCTCTCCCACACCGTGTCGCAGCCGCTGCCGTCGGGCCGTACGTCGATCCGGGTGGCACCGCCGACGACGCTGCGGCCCAGCAGCAGGGAGGTGGGGTTCTAACGAGGAGGGTTTCGTGAGGCCGGGCGGCGGATGGTGCGTGCGATCGCAAGCCGCCGGAATGGTCTCGTAGCGGAGCTACCAGGGCATTTCGGCAACGCCGCGAGCGTGCGTGCCAGGCGCCGCCCGGCAGACGGCAGTCTGACGACACCCCCTGGCGGGCATTTATACGCGTCAGTCCACTTCCAGGGCGTCGAGGGCCAGCGTGTGGGCGATGGCGAGGCGGCGGTCGATGTCGGGCGCGAGGATCTTCAGGACGTACCGGGTGTGCAGCCCCAGCTTCTTGGTGACCGTCATCAGTGGCTTGCCGCTCTCGGTGTACTCGAAGCGATAGGGCCAGATGAACGGCACGTATTCGAGATACGGCACGAACTCCCAGACGAACCGGACGAAGGCCACCACCCAGCTGCGCTCGCGGCCGGTCAGCTTCATCGTCCCCGGCTGGCGCACCTGCCATGTCCTGCGGAGGAAAGACGCTCCCGCGTCCTCGTGGAACGACCCGAAGGACTGGCCCGAAGCGTCCCGCACGTCGTACATGTAGCCCACTTCGTGGTCGCGGCCCTTGAAGGCGGCGACAACGGACTTCCTGGACGCGTCCGTATAGACGGTCATCTGTCCCCTGAGCGACAGCCGCTTCTCGCGTGCGTAGGCGATGGGCTCGCCCTCGGAGCCGTCCGGCCGGGCCACGCTCACCACGTACTCGCCGGCCGTGAGGCTCAGTTTCTTCTTGATGACGAAGGTGTCGTGGGACTGGATGTCCGGTGCTTCCGCGGTGGTGGGGTCCGGGGCTGAGGCGCTGGTGGCCTTGGTGAGGCTGACGGCGCTCTTGTCCTTCTCCGCGCACGTTCCCGCACTCGACCCCGTGTCCGTGCTGTCCATGTGGCATCTCCCGTTGTCCCCGCGGCTCCGTTTCGGTCCGTCCATCGTCGGCCGCGCGACCGGCCCGGCGCAGTCTCCGGAAGTCGCGATCCCGGGCGACGAAAGGGGTCGACTTTCGTCGTACGGTGGCACGACGCTCGGCCGATGCACGCGTTCTTCCCGGGGGGCCTACCGTCGGTCAGGTGTATGCGGACAGGGAAGTGGATGCGGATGTGAGGGCGGGTACGGATGTGGGAGATCGACGGGTACGTTCCGCCGGGCTCGCCGTTCGGCGCCTCCCGCGGCGGTTGACCGGCGGTGTGCTCTGGAGCCCCGCCCGTATCGTCGGAGAGGCGGTGCTCGCCGTCACCCTCGCCGGGCTCGCCACGGGCATCGACGCGTGGGGGGACACCCTCGACGCACGGACCGTGCTCCTCGCCGGGGCGATGGCCCTGCTGGCGCCCGCGCGCCACGCGCTGCCCGCGACCGTCCTGATCCTCTCCGCTCCGCTGGCCGGAGGGTGGAACGTCATGGCCTCCGTGCTGCTGGTCTGCGCCGCCTGGTCGGCGGGGCGGCGGGTCGCGGAACCGTGGCGGGTGGCCGCCGCGTTCGGGGCCGCGTCTGTGCTCCACACCGTCCCGGGCCTGTACCACGACATCGCTTCGGGGGCCGCGCCTGTGCTGGCCGTCACCCTCGGGTGGAACGTCGTGACATTCCTGACCCTGGCCGTGGTGCCGGCCCTCGTCGGCCGCTACCGGGACCAACGGCGGCGGCTGCTTGGCGTGTTGTGGCAGAACAATCAGCAACTCCAGCGCGAGCAGGCGATGGTGGCGCGTGAGGCGCGGTTGCTGGAGCGCAACCGCATCGCTCATGACATGCACGACAGCCTCGGCCATCAGCTCGCCCTGATCTCCGTGCACGCGGGCGCGCTTCAGGTGGACCCGGAGCTGACCGGAAACCAGCGGGAGGCCGTACGGATCCTCCGGGGTGCCTCCGTCGCCGCGATGGCGGAGCTGCGGGCGGCGGTGGGGGTGCTCCACGACGAGGCGGAGTTGCGGGAGCAACAGAACGAGCAGCAGTACCAGGGGCGTCAGTCTCACCAGGGGAATCAGGGGGAGGTTTCCTACCGGGAGTACGGGGAGCACCGGGAACACCAGGTGCAGCCGGCAGGCGGCGGTGCCTCGGTGCCGTACGCGCCCCGTACCACCGCCGCCATCGACGGCCTGGTCGAGTCGTCCCGGGGCGCGGGCGCGGCGGTGTCGCTGGACCGGAGCGGTGTCCGGCGGCCGTTGGCGCCCGCCGCCGACCACGAGGCGTACCGCATCGCCCAGGAGGGGCTGACCAACGCCCACAAGCACGCGCCGGGCGCCCCGATACGCCTTGCCCTGCGGTACGAACCGGACAGCCTGGTCGTGGAGGTCACCAACGGGCCCGTACCGGGAGGAGCGCCCGAGGTGCCGCCGGAGATCAGCGGCGGTCAGGGGCTGAAGGGGCTGCGCGAGCGGGTCGGCCGGGTCGGCGGCATGGTGCACACCGGGCCTACCGAGGACGGCGGCTTCCGCATCGCGGGGATGCTGCCGTACGGGGAGGAGAGCAAGGCGGGAATCGGTGCGGAGGGCCGGGCGGGCAATGGTGCCCGTGGAGCGGGCCCATACGGCGCGACCTCCGTCGTACCGGCTCGCGACGTTCGGGGGCAGTGGCGTCCGGGGGCGGTGGACGACGGTGGAACGGTCATCAACGGGGCCGATCCACAGAGGGAGTTCACCAACGTCATGAGTACCAGGAAGAACGTCGCCATCGGCTGCGCCGTCACCGCAGTCGTCCTCGTCGCGGGCGTCATCGGCCTGGCCGTCTGGGGGGTGGGCGTCATGACGGAAGAGGTGAAGAAGGCAGACATCTCCCCGAGCGTCTACGAGGACGCGAAGGTCGGGGACGCCGAGGCGGACATCCAGGCCAGGCTCCCCAAGGAGGACTCGTGGCTCACCTCCGACCTGGCGGACCAGGGGCCCGAGCTGCCCGAGGGAGCGACGTGCCGACACTTCACCTCCAAGGACGACCAAGGGGTCGACGAACTCACCGTCTTCCGGTTCTGCTTCCGGGACGGGAAGTTGGTCTCCAAGGTGACGTACAAAGCGAAGTGAGGCCGGGCTTCGTGCGGCGGGTCGGCCGGTACAGGGCATGATGGCGGGGCCACTCCGTCCGTTCTCCTTGACAACGTCATGACCAACACCGCGCAGGAGGCTGTGTGATCCGGGTCCTCGTCGCCGACGACGAGCCGCTCATCAGGGCCGGCATCAGAATGATCCTCACCTCGGCCGACGACATCGACGTGGTCGCGGAGGCCGGGGACGGCCGCGAGGCGGTGGAGAAGGCCCGGGGCGGAGGGGTCGACGTGGCGCTGCTGGACATCCAGATGCCGGTGATGGACGGGCTGACGGCGCTGGTCGAGCTCAACCGCGCCGCGCCGAAGGTACGGGTCCTGATCCTCACCACCTTCGGCGAGCGGGACAACGTGCTGCGGACGCTCGGCCACGGCGGTGCGGGGTTCCTGCTGAAGGACTCCGCGCCCGGCGAGCTGATCCAGGCGGTGCGGGCCGCGGCGGCGGGCAACGCGTATCTCTCACCCGCGGCCACTCGGCATGTGGCGGACGCGCTCTCCGCCACCGGGGCCACCACGCGCGGGGAGGCCGCCCGGCGCCGACTCGACGGGCTCACCACCCGGGAGGGCGAGGTGCTGGCGCTGCTCGGGGAGGGGCTCTCCAACGCGGACGCGGGGCGGCGGCTGCATATGAGCGAGGCCACGGTGAAGACGTACGTCAGCCGCATCCTCACCAAGCTCGACTGCGACAACCGTGTCCAGGCCGCCCTCCTCGCTCGCGACGCAGGGATCCAGCCCGGGGGACTTCAGCCGCGCGGGCACTGAGCCCCTTCCGACCTGGCAGCTGTGAACGCGAGTTGGACGCTCCTGCACACGACGAAGCTCCTGGTGGACGGATCCTCGACCAAGATCACCCGCGCCTGCCCGGAACTTCGCGCGCTTGACCCGAGCGGTCCCGCCGGGCCGGCTGTCCGTGGCCATGGATGCAAGGACTGCCCAGGGGCCAGGAGCGAGCACACGGGGCGTCAGGCAATCACGGCGTTGAAGGCGGCGACTACGCCCACTGCCCACGTGTCAGCGTGACGTTGGAAAGGGCTCAATAACGGTCCTGCAAACTGGCTGTCGCCTTGATTCTGGCAGCAACGGCTCGACCAGAGCCCACAACTCATCGTCCACGATCCACGGTCGAGTACCCACACCCTCACGAACGGCCGAATCATCACACCGGTAACGCCCTATCAGGACGATTCAGCAAGATCGTGCCACGAGCTCCAAGAGACCACCTCATGTGGCGAGCCTGCGGTAGCGGATGAGGGTGCAGGCGATGCTGATGAAGGCAAAGTGGTCGCCGCCCGCGGAGCAGGTGCGCTCGACAGCGGCGCGCTGGGGTTCCTGCCGCGCCGCTGTCGAGCTGTGGTCAGCTCTCGGCGAAGCCCTGGGTCAGTGGAGCTTGTTGACGGCGGTCTTCGTCGTGGTGCGGAAGGCGGTCAGCGGGGCGTCCTCGAGGTCGCCCATCCGGCCCCAGCGGACGAGGGTGACGGTGCGGCCGTCGCGGCCGACGGAGAACAGGTGGATGTCGGAGATGCCGATCTGCGGGTCGGCGGTGTCCAGGCTGTAGACCCAGGCGCCCTCCTCGACGGCGAGCTTGCCGTGGGAGGCGCTGACGGCCTGCAGGCCCGGGTTCTGCTGCTCCAGCAGGGGGCCGCAGCCGGCGAGGGCACCGCGGAGGGTGTCGACCAGCTTCACGGCGTCGGCCTCGGTACGGGCGACGGTGGTGACCTGGACGCCATTGGTGTCGAGCTCGGTGCTGAACTCGCGGTAGCGGGTGTTCTGCGCCGGAATCTTGTACGGGGCGCAGAGGACGCCGCCGTTCTCCGGGACGCCGGTGAAGACCTGGGTGGCGGTCCACGGCGTCGACGACGGCGGCATCTGGGAGGCGGCGAGGAAGGCGGGCTGGGCAGCGGCCTGCGCCGGGCCTGTGGCGAGAGCCGCGAGGCCCAGTGCGGCAGCGGCAGCGGTGGCGAGTGCGGAGCGGAGCTTGTTCATGGTGATGGATCCCCCGTCGGGTCGTTCGTTCGGTCAGTGCTCAACCAGCGTGGGGCCCGCGCCCGCCGACTGCAACGATCACGCGCCCACCAGCCGTCCCTAACCCATTCCACCCCCGCTGACGTGCAAGGACGTGAAAGGTTGGAATGCAGGGTCGAGGGGGGTGGAACGCCGAAGGACGCCGCCGTCGAGGAGTTCGCGGGGCTCGTGCGCGCGCTGAAGGCACGGGGCGGGAGGAGTTACGAGGCGCTGGGCCGCCGACTGTGCGTCAGCGCGTCCACCCTCCACCGCTCCTGCTCGGACGCGAGCGTCCCGGAGGAGTTCGGCGTGGAGCACCCAGCGGCGGCAGCGCACGGCCGGCGACCCGCCGTTCGGAACACCCCCGCGCCCGCGGGAAGCACACGAGGTCGAATCCGTCAGGGCCGTGGAAGAGGTCCTGCTCCGGCTGAAGGAGTTGTTGTTCCCGTCGATCGCGGACGTAGCGGTGCTGTCGGTGGACGTGAATATCGCGATAGTGCGCGTTGACGCGCAATACACCGGCGACGGAGCCGTGTGCCCGGTCTGCGGCGCCCGCTACGACGAACGAGCCCGCCACTGCCAAGCCCTGGTCACCATCGCCTGCCTACGACTCCGGCTCCCCACCGACATGGCGGACACCCCCTAGCGTTGCGGGCGCTTCGGGCGGGAGCGGTTGTCCTTCATGGCCCGGCGGATCTCCGCGGCCGTGGAGCGTGCGTGCTCCGAGGTCGCCGTGTGGTCGGCGACCGAGGTGACGAAGCGGTGCAGCGGCTGCCGGCAGTGGGCGCACGGGACGTCGGTCGTGAGGTGGTAGCCGTCCTCGCACAGGGGGTCGGTGCAGGAGCCGGGCCGCAGGAGCTGTTCGGCGATGTCCTGGGCGCTCCACCGGCGGCGGCCGTCCTCGTCCAGCTCACCCAGCGCGTGGGCCCAGCGGAGGTTCCAGCGCCGTTCGATGCGCTCGCGGAGCTGGGCGGCGCTGCGGACGGCGATCTCCTGGTGGATGAGGTCGTGGACGGTGCTGGGCACCCTGCCCCCGAGGGCCTGGAGGAGCTGGTGCGGCAGGGCTTGGAGGACGTAGCCGCGGGGGTTGCCCCGGGCGTTCTCCCGCCAGCGGTCGCAGGAGCAGGAGCCGTCGGGGCGCTTGGGGGCGTGGCAGCGGCCGCACAGGCCGCGGCACTCGGCGCAGAGCCCGCCGTCGAGCCCGTCCAGATGGGGCGCGGGCGCCCGGCCGCACTCGTGGCAGCAGGCGGCGCACGGCCCGCAGAGCCGCTCGTTGCCCGCCTTCGTGGTCCAGGTCCGCATCTGGCACCGGCAGCACAGGGCGGTGTTGCAGTGCTCGTGGTGCGCGGCGCCCGAGTGCCGGCCGGAGGGCGGAAAAGACATCTGCCCATTGTGCGGGATGTCCGGTGCGCGTGCGGACGGTCCCCTCGTACAGGGCCGGCGCCAGGAGTCGTCAGGGGTGCAGGCTGCTGACCAGGTCGGCGGTGGCCCCGACGCCGTCGTGGATGGTCGGCGCCATGCTCGTACCGGCCAGGAAGAAGCCCAGCAGAAGGCAGACCAGGGCGTGCGAGACCTTCAGGCCGCCGTTGCGCAGAAAGATCGCCGCGAGGATCACCAGGAGCAGTACCAGTGAGATCGAAATAGCCATGACCAACCTCCTCCGCCGCGCCTGATTTGCGGCTTTCGGCCGCCAGTGTGGCGTAACGGAGGGGCCGTTCGGCGCACTGGCGTGTGGGCCGAACGGGTACTTCAGCGAGGCCGCGCGTTACGGGGTCGCAGTGGTGTTCCGCCGGGCGCGCAGGAAGCTTTCGAGCCCTGCCAGGTCGTCGGTGTTGAGGTGGTCGACCCCGGCGGCGAGCAGTTCGGACCAGACGGCCTCACGTTCGGGGCCCGGCAGGTCCGGGGTGGCCCAGAACCGGATGCGGCGGCCTTCGCGGTGGGCGATGGCGACGAGGGTGCGGAGCCGGTCGCGTTCGTCGCGGGGGAAGGGGCCTGCACCGAGCCAGCCGAAGCTCTGGGTCCAGTTGGCGCTGACGAGCGGGGCGAAGGAGGCGGGGGCCGGGGTGCCGAGGTCGTCGAGGCGGCCGTCGTAGAAGGCGAGGCGCGTGCGCTGGGCCTCCATGGGGGCCCGGGCGGCGCGGTCGCCGGAGATGACGGCGGTGACGGCCTTGGGGACGACGCGGCCGTGCTGGTAGCGGGTGATCATGCGGTGGTGGCGGCGCAGTTGCCGGTCCAGCTCGTGGTAGGCGGCGACGCCGTCGGCCTTGATGTCGATGAGGAGCTGGAGCGGGGCCCGGTGGTACGGGTGGACGCTGCCGTGCCCGGCGCGTACGAGGGCGGCGAGCGGGTCGAGGTAGAGCGAGGCGAGGGTGCGGGTGGGGTCGAGGGTGGCGGGTTCATGGGCGACGAGCAGTTCGCCGTCGACGAGGAAGATGTCCGCCTCGACGCTGGTGAAGCCGTGGGCGAGCGCGTCGCGCAGGGGGCGCGGGTGGAGGTAGTCGTTGTGCGCGTGGGCGTGGCGTAACGGCCGTGGGCCGCGCGGGCGGGCGGGCGCGGCGCCCCCCCGCGCGGGGGGGGGGGGGGCCCCCCCGGCGGGGGGGGGGGGGGGGGGGGGGGGCGCGCGCCCGGGGGGGGGATGGGCCAGGGGGAGCCCAGAGCCGGCG
>NZ_JAFEUF010000208.1:6104-12347 GCF_016901035.1 Streptomyces durocortorensis | reverse complement strand
TGGGAGGGGTCGTCGGGCGGGGTGGCACAGGGGCGCGCTGTGCTTCGGTACTCATCCGGCCCCCTGCTCACACGTCCTCGTACCGACCACGGATCACCGCCGCTGACATGCTTGTTGGTGCTCGCGTGCAGGTCACTCTACGGGCTGCGGGCGGGCCGCGGGGAACGGGACTCCCCGCCGGTGGAGGATCTGCCCCGATCGTCCCCCTACCCAGCCGGAGCGGCTCTCTGGCAAGCTTCCGGCCATGACTGCCCGCGCCGCTGACCGGACCCGCTACAACCGGGCCACCGCCCATCTCGACGCCCCGATCGCGATCGTCGATCTGGAGGCGTTCGACGCCAACGCCGACGATCTGGTGCGGCGGGCGGGCGGAAAGCCGGTCCGGGTGGCGAGCAAATCGGTGCGGTGCCGGGCCCTGCTGGAGCGGGTGCTCGCGCGGCCCGGGTTCGCCGGGATCATGTCGTACACGCTGGCGGAGTCGCTGTGGCTGGCCCGGGCCGGTTTCGACGACGTGCTGCTCGCCTATCCGTCGGCCGACCGGGGCGCGTTCGCCGAGCTGGCCGCCGACCCGAAGCTGGCCTCGGCCGTGACCGTGATGGTGGACGACCACTCCCAGCTGGAGCTGATCGACGCCTCCCGGGCCGGTGGGCGCGAGGAGATCCGGGTCTGCCTGGAGCTGGACACCTCGCTGCGGATGCTCGGCGGCCGGGTGCGGATCGGGGCGCTGCGTTCGCCGCTGCGCTCCCCCGCGCAACTCGCCGAGCTGGCCCGCTCCGTGGCGCGCAGGCCGGGCTTCCGGCTGGTGGGGCTCATGGCGTACGAGGGCCATGTCGCGGGGGTCGGGGACGCGGTCGCCGGGCGGCCGCTGCGATCCCGGGCGATCCGGCTGATGCAGGCCGCCGCCCGCAAGGAGCTGGCGGTGCGCCGGGCCGAGGTGGTGCGGGCGGTCCGGGCGGTCGCACCGGAGCTGGAGTTCGTCAACGGCGGCGGCACGGGCAGCGTGCAGCACACGGCGGCCGAGAGCGCGGTCACGGAGATCGCTGCCGGTTCCGGGCTCTACGTGCCCCGGCTGTTCGACAACTACACGTCGTTCACCGCCCGGCCGGCGGCCCTGTTCGCGCAGCCCGTGGTGCGCCGGCCCGGCGTGGGCGTGGTGACGGTGCTCGGGGGCGGCTACCCGGCGTCCGGCGCGGCCGGAGCGGACCGCTCGCCGGTACCGTATCTGCCGGAGGGGCTGCGCTACGACCCGCAGGAGGGCGCGGGAGAGGTGCAGACGCCGCTGCTGGGCGCCCCCGCCGACGATCTGCTGATCGGGGACAAGGTCTGGTTCCGGCACGCCAAGGCCGGGGAGCTGTGCGAGCGCTTCGACGCGCTGCACCTGATCGAGGGCGACCGGGTCACGGCGAGCGTTCCGACGTACCGGGGCGAGGGACGGACCTTCCTCTGACCCGCCTCTGATCCGACCGCGCCCGCGCTGCGCCCGTCAGGGGCCGATGGAGGCGCCCACGCCGCCGCTCGTCGCGCTGTCGCCGAGCGGGCGGATGCCCCGGGTGATCGTGTCCATCAGGGAGAGCGGCAGACCGGCCACGTCCGCGTCGAAGGCGAACCGGACGATCACCGGGGTCTCGGTGCTCACCGAGGAGGGGAAGGCGAGGGACTGCACGTACCCGCCGGGCCCCTTGCCGGTGGTGACCCGCCAGCGCACCAGATAGCCGGTGCGTCCGGCGACGGACAGCTCCTGCGCCTTGATCACCTTGTGGGACGTGATGCCGCCGTGGATGCGCCGGCCTAGGACGTCCTCCTCGTAGGCCCGGTCGGCGGCGGTGACGATGTCGGCCTCGGCCAGGGCCCGGGGATCGCTCTCGGTGCCCCCGGCGGTGTGGGTGGTGACCGTGCCGTGGTAGCAGAACGACGAGCCGCCCGGGCAGTCGTAGGACTGCTCGGTGCGGATGATGGGGACGTCCTCGGTGGTGTTGTCCGGCTTCTCCCAGCCCGTCGGCACCGGCAGCGTGACCCCGTTGAGCTGGTCGACGAGGACGGACGGGTCCTCGTCCGGGTCGGCCTCGGCGGAGGCCGTGGCGGTGGATGTGGGAGTCGGAGTGGTGACGGGCGCCGGGACCGAGGCGGTCGTCGTCGGAGTCGCCGACGTACCGCTGTCGTCGCGGCCCAGCAGGACCGCCCCGGTGACGGCCGCGCCCAGGACCAGCACCCCGGAGAGCGTGATCGCCAGGACCTTCGTCCGGTTGCCGTCCCCGGATCCGTCGTGGGGGCCGCGCTGGTGCGGGAGCGGAAGCGACGGCGGGCCGAAGCCCTCCGGGACGGCGGGGGCGGCGGCGAGCGGGCGGGTGTGCGCGGTCCAGGCCGTGCCGTCCCACCAGCGCTCGGTGCCGGGGGCGCCCGTGTCCGGATACCAGCCGGGAGGCGTCGCGTAACTCATGCCCACACTCTAGAGTCCGGCTCCGACACGCTCGCGGGGGTTCCCGGCCTTCTCCGGGCCAGGCATCGCGGCCGGTCAGGAACAGGCCGGGCCAGGCGTCGCTGCCGGGTCAGGGCTCCCGGCCGGTCAGGCGTCGCGGCCTGTCAGGGACCGGCCGGGTCAGGCGTCCCGGCCGGTCAGGGAGAGCAGATCGCGGGCGGGGCCGGTGGGGCGGTGGCCGCCGGGCCAGACGGCGCGCAGTTGGCGGCGCAGCCGTACGCCCGCGACCGGGACCTTGACGAGGCGGCGGGACGACAGCTCCTCGCCCAGGGCCAGTTCGCTCAGGACGCAGGGGCCCGCGCCGCTCTCCGCCGCTCCCTTGACCGCCGTGGTGGAGGAGAGTTCCAGCAGCGGCTGGGCCAGTCCGCCGTGCACGGCGAGCGCGGCGTCCAGGACCTGGCGGGTGCCCGAACCGTGTTCGCGCAGGATCAGCGGGGTGGCGGCGAGTTCGCCGGGCAGCAGCGGGGTACGGCGGCGGGCCCAGGGGTGGCTGGGGGCGACCACGACGACGAGGCGGTCGTGGGCGATGACGGTGCCGTCGAGGCCCTCCGGTATCGACAGGCCCTCCACGAAGCCGAGGTCGGCCTCGCCGGTGACCAGGCGGCGGGCGACGGCCGCGGAGTTGCCGACGAGCAGCGAGACCGCGGTGTCCGGGCGCTCCCCGCGCAGGGCGATCAGCCAGCCCGGCAGCAGGTACTCGGCGATCGTCATGCTGGCGGCGACCCGCAGCCGGGAGTCGCGGCGGTCGCGCAGCGCCTGGGTGCCCGCGTCGAAGGCCTCCGCCGCCTCGACGACCCGGCGCGCCCAGTCGGTGACCAGCGCGCCGGCGTCGGTGAGCCGGGAGCCGCGCGGGGAACGGTCCAGCAGGGCGACGCCGAGCTGCCGCTCCATCGACCGGACGCGGCTGGAGGCGGCGGGCTGGGTGATGCCGACGTCCCGGGCGGCCCGGCCGAGGCTGCCGTGCCGGGCGACGGCGAGCAGCAGTTCCAGCGCCCCGAGGTCGGGAACCCGGTGGGAGAGGGGGATGCGGGGTGCGTGCGCGTCGTCGCCGGTCATCAAGCCAGCTTATGACCTCATAGGAACGCGGTCCCTGGTGGGCGTGGACCCCGCCGCGAAGAATCGTGGCATGGCCATCTTTCCGCAGACCCGGACCGCTGTACCGCCCCCTCCCGTCGCCCTTCCCGCGCGGAGAGCGGACGACGGGCCGGGCGTACAGCGGCTGCCGTCCCGGCTGCCTTCCCTGCGGCACATCGGCCCGAACTGGTACGCGAGCGTCATGGGCACCGCGATCGTGGCGTCGGCCGGTGCGGCGCTTCCGGTGGACGTTCCCGGTCTGCGCGCCGCGTGCACGCTGGTGTGGGCCCTGTCGGCCGTGCTGCTGCCGGCCGTCCTCGCCGCGCGTACCGGGCACTGGATCCACCATCGGGACCAGGCCCGCGCCCATCTGCTGGATCCGGCGGTCGCCCCGTTCTACGGCTGTCTGTCGATGGCGCTGATGGCCGTCGGCGGGGCCACCCTGACGGTCGGCGTGGACGTGGTGGGCGCGCGGGCGGTGCTCGCGGTGGACGTGGTGCTGTTCGTGGCGGGCACGGTGATCGGTCTGGTGGCCGCCGTCGTGGTGCCGTATCTGATGGTCGTACGCCACCGTCCCGCGCCCGGGACCGCCTCCCCGGTCTGGCTGCTGCCGCTGGTCGCGCCGATGGTGTCGGCCTCGCAGGGCGCGCTGCTGGTGCCGCACCTGGGAGCCGGGCAGGGGCGCGAGGCGCTGCTGCTGGCCTGCTACGCGATGTTCGGGCTGTCGTTGCTGGCCACCCTGGTGGTGCTGCCGCTGGTCTTCTCGCGGCTGGTCCACCACGGTCCGCTGCCGCTCGCGCTCACCCCGACGCTGTTCCTGGTGCTGGGACCGCTCGGCCAGTCGACGACCGCCGTCAATCAGCTGGCCGATGTCGCCCCGGGGGCGGTCGCGGCCCCCTACGCCTCCGCGTTCGGCGCGTTCGCCGTGCTGTACGGGGTGCCAGTGATGGGCTTCGCGCTGCTGTGGCTGGCCTTGGCGGCCGCCATGGTGGTGCGGGCCGCCCGGAACGGGATGGGGTTCGCGATGACGTGGTGGGCGTTCACCTTCCCCGTCGGTACGTGTGTGACGGGGGCGGCCGGTCTGGCCCGGCACACCGGTCTGGATGCGCTGACCTGGCTGGCGGTGGCGCTGTACGTGTTCCTGGTCGTGGCGTGGGCGGCGGCCGGGACGCGGACGGTGGGCGGGGTGCTCAGCGGAGCGCTGACGGCAGCGCCCGTGCCGCCTCGGCCAGTGACGGCCCGTACCACGTGAGCAGTCGCCCGTCGACGAGTGCGGCGTGCAGGGCGGGGAAGGCCTCGGGCCCGTCGTCGGCGGTGAAGCGGTAGGGCTCGTCGGGCAGCACGACCAGCTCGGCCCCGGAGGCGTTCAGCTCGTCGACGGGGATGCGCGGGTAGCGCTCGGGGTGGTCGGCGTACACGTTGCGGATGCCGAGGCGGGCGAGGAGGTCGCCGGCGAAGGTGTCGTGGCCGAGCACCATCCAGGGCTTGCGCCAGATCGGTACGACGGCGGGGCGCGGGGTTCCGGAGGGCGCGGGAAGGGCGGCCCAGGCGGCTTCGGCCTCGTCCAGCCAGCGGGGCCGGGCGAGCCCGCAGCCGTCGACGAGGACGCGGTGCAGTTCGGCGAAGGCCTGTTCCAGGGTCCGGACCTCGGTGACCAGGACGTCGAGCCCGGCGGCCCGGAGCGCGTCGAGGTCGGGGGCCCGGTTCTCCTCCTCGTTGGCGATCACGAGGTCGGGGGCGAGGGCGGTGATCGCGGCCGGGTCCGGGTTCTTGGTGCCGCCGATCCGGGCGGCGGCGAGGTCGGCCGGGTGCGTGCACCAGTCGGTGACGCCGACCAGCGATCCGGGGGCGGTGCGGGCGACGGCCTCGGTGAGCGAGGGGACCAGCGAGACGACGCGCACGGAACGCCTTTCGGGAAGGGGCGGCCGCCTCAGCGGCGCGAGTCGAAGGTGGCGTCGATGTGTTCGGCCACCGCGACGACGAGGAGCTTGGTGTCGGGCACGGTGGCGCGCCAGCGGTGACGGACCCCGCCGGAGAGGAACAGGCTGTCGCCGCTCTCCAGGCGGTGGACCTGGCCCTCGGCCTCGATGTCGACGGCGCCCTCGACGACGTACATCAGCTCGTCGTTGCGGTGCTGGAACTCGCGCCCGAGGTCCGGTTCGCCGGAGAACTCCAGGGCGCTGAGCTGGTGCCGGCCGCGCACCAGGCGGCGTACGCCCTCGCCCTCCTCGGCCCGGACGACGTCCACGGCGCGCGCGGAGTCGGCGGCGGCGTGGAGCTTCTTGGTGGTGGTCTCCAGCGCCTCCGCGACCCGGTCGAGGGATCGGGCGCTGGGGCGGGCGCGCTCGTTCTCGATCTGGCTGAGGAAGGGCACGGAGAGCCCGCTGCGCGACGCGACCGCGGCCAGCGTGAGGCCGAGGGTTCTGCGCCGACGCCGGACCGCGGCGCCCACCCGCGGTGTGTCCTTGTCGTCCATGTCCGAGCTCCCTCCCGCCCCCGCCATCCTCGCGGTTGCCAGCACCTTACGCACATGGTTGCGCACGACGTACGGAAAACGACTCCGGGCAGCCGGAAAGGGGGGGGGCCCCCCCCCCCCCCCCGGCCCCCCCCCAAACCGCAAGCATGAGAGAGCCGCTGCGCGGCCACCGCAGGCACAAAGGAGGACACACACCCCCGCTGGGGGTAAAACAAAC
>NZ_JAFEUF010000208.1:0-6094 GCF_016901035.1 Streptomyces durocortorensis | reverse complement strand
CCCCCCCACGCGGGCGGGGCCCACCCCCGCAGCCCTCTTGGGCCCCCCCTCCTCCCAAAACCCCCCCCGGCGCCCCCCAAAGGGGGGCCCCCCCCCCCGGGGGGGGCCCCCCCCCTTTCCGACCTGTGCTTTCGTGCCCGTGGGCCCCTACTGGGGCGCCATGGTGTCCGCCATGCCCGGGTTGTCGTCCATCCAGGCCTTCACGGCTTCCTCCTCGTGACCCGCGCCGCGCTTCTGGATCTCGTTCTCCAGTCCGCCGAGCTGCTTCTCGGTGAGCTTGAAGTCCTTGAACCACTTCGTCAGCTGCGGGTACTGCTTCGGGAACTCCTTGGAGGCGATGGTGTGCAGCCGGTCGCCCTCACCGAACGCCTTCTTCGGGTCCTTCAGCTTGGTCATGCCGTACTCGTTGTACGCCCAGTGCGGGGTCCACAGCAGGACCGCGATGGGCTCCTTCTTGGCGTACGCGCGCTTCAGCTCGGCCAGCATGCCGGGCGTGGAGGAGTCGAGGACCTCGTACTCCTCGTCCAGGCCGTAACTCGGCAGGACGTTCTTCTTGAGGTTCTCCATGGTGGCGGTGCCGGGCTCGATGCCGACGATCCGGCCCTTGAAGTCGGAGCCCTTGCCCTTGAGGTCGTCGAGGGTCTTGACGTCCTTGACGTAGTCGGGGACGGCGACCTCGATGGAGGTCGGGCCGTACCAAGAGCCGATGTTCGTCAGCTTGTCGCCGTACTTGTCCCAGTAATTCTTCTGGGTGTACGGCAGCCAGCCGTCGAACTGGACGTCGATCTGGCCGCGTGACATCGCGGCGTACATCGGGCCGACCTCGAACTGCTTGAGGTTGATCTTGTAGCCGCGCTCCTCCAGGACCGCCTTCCACAGGTACGTGGCGGCGATGTCCTCCTCCCAGGGGAACCAGGCGACTTCCAGGGCGCGGTCGCGCTCGTCCTTGCCGCCGGCGGCCTGGGCGTCCTTCGGGACCGGGGTCCACTTGTCGGCGACGCCCGGGTTGTCCTTCAGCCAGGTGCGGACGGCTTCCTGCTCCTTGCCGGAACCGGCCTTCTGGATCTCGGCCTCAAGGCTGGTGAGCTGCTTCTCGCTCATCTTGAAGTCCTTGACCCACTTGGCGACCTCGGGGTTCTCCGCGGAGAAGCCCTTGCGCGCCAGGCTGTGGATGCCGTCGCCCTTGCCCCAGAGACCCTTGGTGTCCTTCAGCTTGGTGAGGTCGTACTCGTTGTACGCCCAGTGCGGCGACCAGAGCGGAACGACGATCGGTTCCTTCTTGGCGTACGCGCGCTTCAGCTCGGCCAGCATGGACGGCGTGGAGCCGTCGATGAGCTTGTACTCCTTGTCGAGGCCGTAGCCCGGCAGGAGCTTGTCCTTGAGCAGGCCCATCTCGCCGGCGCTCGGCTCGATGCCGACGATCCGGTCCTTGAACTCGGAGGCCCGGCCCTTCAGGTCGTCCATGGTCCGGACGTCCTTCATGTACGCGGGGACCGCGAGCTCCAGCGAGGTCGGGGAGTACCAGGCGCCGAGGTCTTCCAGGCGGTCCTTGTACTTCTTCCAGTAGCTGGCGTGGGTGACCGGCAGCCAGGAGTCGGTCTGGAAGTCGATCTGCCCGTTGGCCATGCCGGTGTACAGCGCGCCGGCCTCGTACTGCTTGACGTCGACCTCGAAGCCGCGCTGCTCCAGCATCTCCTTCCAGAGGAACGTCGAGGCGATGCCCTCGTCCCACGGGATGTAGCCGATGCTGATCTTCTTGCCGTCGCCGATCTGCGCGCTCGCGGAGGCGGTGTCGTCCTTGGAGCCGCCGAAGAAGCTCATGCTGCCCGCGACGAGCGCGAGGACAACGATGCCGACGGCCGCGATGCGGGGCTGCGGGCGGTAGGTCCAGATCTTCCAGCCCTCGGCCATGGCCTGGGCCTTGGCGACCGTGCGGCGGCCCAGCGGGGAGACCGCGGTGCCGAGCGCGCCGGTCATCCGGTCCAGGTACATGGCGAGGATGACGATGGAGATGCCCGCCTCGAAGCCGAGGCCGACGTCGACGTTGCCGATGGCACGGTAGACGGAGCCGCCGAGGCCGCCGCCGCCGACCATGCCCGCGATGACGACCATGGAGAGGCCGAGCATGATGACCTGGTTGATTCCGGCCATGATCGTGGGCAGGGCGAGGGGCAGCTGGACGCGCAGCAGGGTGTTGCGCGAGGTGGTGCCGAAGGCCTCGGCCGCCTCGACGAGTTCGCCGTCGACCTGGCGGATGCCGAGTTCGGTCATCCGGACGCCCGGGGGCAGCGCGAAGATGATCGTGGCGATGATGCCGGGGACCACGCCGACGCCGAAGAAGATGACGCCGGGGATCAGGTAGACCATGGCGGGCATGGTCTGCATGAAGTCCAGGACCGGCCGGGTGATCGCGCTGACCGTCTTGGACCGGGAGGCCCAGATGCCGAGCGGTACGGCGACCACCAGGGTGACGAGGGTCGCGACGAGCACCAGGGTGAGGGTGTCCATCGCCTCGTCCCACAGTTCGACGGAGTCGATGAGGGCGAATCCGACGAAGGTGAGCAGGGCGGCGGGAAGGCCGCGCAGCCACCAGGCGATGACGGCGACGATGCCCGCGAACAGCAGGGGTGCGGGGGCGGACAGGACGGCGGCTATGCCGTCGAACATGCCGCTGACGACGGAGCTGATGGCGTCGAAGAGCCAGGCGAGGTGGGTCTGCAGCCACTCGACCGCGGAGTCGACCCATTCGCCGAGGGGGAACCTAAACACCGGCCACCTTCTTCACGCCGGCCGCTGCCGCGGGTTCGGTCCCGGTCCCGCTGTCGCGGGGCGCCTCGGCCGGGGTCATCGGCTCGCCGAGGACGGCGAGCAGCCGGGAGCTGGGGACGACGCCGACCAGCTTGCCCTTGTCGTCGGTCACGGCGACCGGGTTCGCGCTCTGCGAGCAGGGCGTGAACAGGTCGATGATCGGCGTGGACTCCGGGACCGTGGCGGGGGCCGCGGCGAGCACGTCCTGCGGGGTGCGCAGTTCCTTGCCGTCCGCCGCCCTGGTGCCCATCACGGTGTGCGCCTCGGCCATGATCGCGCCCGCGGTGAGCACCCGGGAGCGGTCGACGTCCTGGGTGAAGGAGGCGACGTAGTCGTTGGCCGGGGTGACGAGGATGTCCTCGGCGGTGCCGAGCTGGACGATCTCCCCGTCGCGCATGACGGCGATCCGGTCACCCAGGCGCATGGCCTCGTTGAGGTCGTGGGTGATGAAGACGATGGTCTTCTTCAGCCGCTTCTGGAGCTCCAGCAGCTGGTCCTGCATGTCACGGCGGATCAGCGGGTCGAGCGCGCTGAAGGACTCGTCCATGAGCAGCAGGTCGGCGTCGGTGGCCAGGGCGCGGGCGAGGCCCACGCGCTGCTGCATACCGCCGGACAGCTCGTCGGGCCAGGACTTCTCCCAGCCTTCGAGGCCGGTCAGCCGCAGGGCCTCGGCGGCGCGCTCCTCGCGTGCCTCGCGCGGCACGCCCTGGACCTCCAGGCCGTACGCCGCGTTCTCCAGGACGCTCCGGTGGGGGAAGAGCGCGAAGTGCTGGAACACCATGCTGATCTTGGTGGAGCGCACGTGCCGCAGGTCGCGGGGGCTCAGGGCGGTCAGGTCCTGCCCGTCGAACAGGACCCGGCCCGCGGTGGGGTCGAGGAGACCGTTGAGCATCCGCAGCAGGGTGGACTTGCCCGAGCCGGACAACCCCATGACGACGAAGATCTGGCCCGGCTCCACGGTGAACGACGCGTCGATCACCGCTGCGGTCGTTCCGTCGGCGCGGAGCTCGTCGCGGTCGACGCCGCTCTCCAGCTTCCGCACGGCTTCATCGGGTCGTCTGCCGAAGACTTTGTACAAGTGCTCGGCTTGCAGCCTGGACACATACACCTCACGCGTTGAACCGAAAACGGTCTGCCACCCCCTCCGGCAGACCGTGGAGCGATGCGGATTCTGTCCGCGTGGCACATGCACTAGTTGAAAATGCGACGTGGTTCGCTCCGATGGCGCGCCTGCCCGCACTTACACAACCCAAACGCGACCGTGACCCAGGTCACTGACCTGCGACGGAGCGCGGGTAAGCGGTTACTTTGAGCGACTGTCGGCGCCGTGGGGCATCATCGGGTCTGTGACGCGACGCCTGATGCTCCTCGACACCGCCTCCCTGTACTTCCGCGCCTACTTCGGGGTGCCCGATTCGGTGCGCGCGCCGGACGGGACGCCCGTGAACGCCGTGCGCGGCCTCCTCGACTTCATCGGCCGCCTGGTGCACGACCACCGGCCGGACGAGCTGGTCGCCTGCTGGGACAACGACTGGCGCCCGCAGTGGCGGGTCGACCTGATCCCGACGTACAAGGCGCACCGGGTCGCCGAGGAGACGCCCGCCGGGCAGACGGACGAGGAGGAGATCCCCGACACGCTCTCCCCGCAGGTCCCGATCATCCAGGACGTGCTGGCGGCGCTCGGGATCGCCCGGGTCGGCGTCACACCCTACGAGGCGGACGACATCATCGGCACGCTCACGGCGCGGGCGAAGGGCCCGGTCGACATCGTCACCGGCGACCGCGACCTGTATCAGCTGGTCGACGACGCCCGTCAGGTGCGCGTGCTCTACCCGCTCAAGGGCGTCGGCACGCTCCAGGTGACCGACGAGGCGTGGCTGCGCGAGAAGTACGGCGTGGACGGCGCGGGGTACGTCGATCTGGCGCTGCTGCGCGGCGACCCGAGCGACGGGCTCCCGGGCGTCCCCGGCATCGGCGAGAAGACGGCGGCGAAGCTGCTGGACGCGTACGGCGATCTCGACGGGATCATGGCGGCGGTGGACGACCCGAAGGCGAAGCTGACCCCCTCGCAGCGCAAGCGGCTGGACGAGTCGCGCGCGTACGTGGCCGTCGCGCCGAAGGTGGTCCGGGTGGCCGGGGACGTACCCCTGCCCGACTTCG
The DNA here is from genome assembly GCF_016901035.1 of Streptomyces durocortorensis. GTDB lineage: Bacteria > Actinomycetota > Actinomycetes > Streptomycetales > Streptomycetaceae > Streptomyces > Streptomyces durocortorensis. Next base: position 1,126 of record NZ_JAFEUF010000208.1, on the reverse strand, counting down.
ATCCGGCACTGCCGCACGAGCCGCGCGACCCGGCCGCCCTGGAGGCGCTCGCGGACCAGTGGGGGCTGGGCGGGGCGTTGCAGCGGCTGCTGACCGTACTTCAGCACTGACTTCAGCACCGAGGTGTTAACTTAGGTATACCTAAGTCTTCGAACCAGGGAGTACCTCGTGGCAGAGCGGCCGGCCCGGCAGGGACCGAAGGCCCAGGGGGCGCAGGTCGTGCGCACCGAGCAGATCACCCCGCACATGGTGCGGGTGGTCCTCGGCGGCGAAGGGCTCGCGGACTTCGCCCTCTCCGGCTTCACCGACCACTACATCAAGCTGTGTTTCGCGCCCGAGGGCGCGGACTACGCGCACCCGTTCGACATGGCCGCCATCCGTGAGGGGTATCCGCGCGAGCTGTGGCCCACCACCCGTACGTACACGGTGCGTTCGTGGGATCCGGTGGCCCGGGAGATGGCCGTCGACTTCGTCGTGCACGGCGACGAGGGCCTCGCCGGACCGTGGGCCCAGCGGGCGCGGCCGGGCGAGCAGGTGACCTTCCTCGGCCCCGGCGGCGGTTACGGACCGGACGCCTCGGCGGACTGGCACCTGCTGGTCGGCGACGAGAGCGCGCTGCCGGCGATCGCGGCGGCGCTGGAGCAGATGCCCGCGGGCGCGCTGGTGCACGCCTTCGTGGAGGTGCCGGACGCCTCGGAGGAGCAGAAGATCGTGACGCCCGACGGGGTGGCCGTGACCTGGCTGCACCGCGGCGACCGGCCCGTCGGCGAGCTGCTGACCGCCGCCGTGAAGGGGCTCGACTTCCCCGAGGGCGAGATCCAGGCGTTCGTGCACGGGGAGGCGGGCTTTGTGAAGGAGATCCGCCGCTACCTGCGCGTGGAACGGCAGATCCCGCTGCCGCAGCTGTCGATCTCGGGCTACTGGCGCCTCGGCCAGAACGACGACGCCTGGCGCGCGGTGAAGCGTGAGTGGAACGAGCAGGTGGAGCGCGAGCAGGAGAGCGGCACGCAGGCCGCGTAGCGCCCCCGGCCGCCCGGGGCGCCCGCTCGCCCGACCGGCCGCCCGCCTCCTGCTCGCCCTTCCGGCAGCAGACCCCGGACCCCGTCCACCGCGCATCGCGGTGGAC
>NZ_JAFEUF010000207.1:1449-12493 GCF_016901035.1 Streptomyces durocortorensis | reverse complement strand
CCTGTGGCGCGCCAGATAACGAAGCCGCCCCCCCCGTGATCGCATCCCCAGCGCTTCCCCAGGCCCCTCCCGATCCCCTCCCTGAATTCCGAGGCGAGATGACGAGCAGACAGCACATACGCACCGCGGCCCTGACCGGTCTCGCACCGGCGGTCTGGGGCAGCACCTACCTGGTGACCACCGAGCTGCTGCCACCGGACCGGCCCCTCCTGGCGACCACCCTGCGGGCCCTGCCCGGTGGGCTGGTGCTGCTGGCCCTCGGCCGGAAGCTTCCCACCGGCGTCTGGTGGTGGCGCGCGCCGGTCCTGGGCGTCCTGAACATCGGCGCCTTCAACTTCCTGCTCTTCCTCGCGGCCTACCGGCTGCCGGGCGGCATCGCCGCCATGATCATGTCGGCCCAGCCCATGTTCGTCGTGATCCTCGCGGCGATGTTCCTCGGCGACCGGATCGCAGCCCGCCACGCCCTGGCCTGCGCGATGGGCGCCGGGGGAGTGGCACTGCTCGTCCTCCGGGGCACGGCGTCGCTCGACACCTTCGGTGTCCTCGCCGCGGTCGGCGGTGCGCTGTGCATGGCCCTGGGCATCACGCTGACCAAGCGGTGGGGCCGGCCGGCGGGGGTCGGCCTGCTCACGTTCACCGGGTGGCAGCTCACGGCGGGCGGGCTGGTCCTGCTGCCGTTCTGGCTGACGCTGGAAGACCTGCCCGACGGTCTCACCGGATCCAACGTCATCGGGTTCGCCCATCTCATCACCCTGGGCGCGGTCCTGAGCTACATCGTCTGGTTCCGGGGCATCGAACGCCTGCCCGCCGTCGCGGTCTCGTTCCTCGGCCTGGGCAGCCCCGTCGTGGCGACCCTGCTGGGCTACTTCGTCAAGGACGAGAGGCTGTCCGCCCTCCAACTCGTCGGCATGGCCGTCATTCTCGTTGCGGTCGTCCTCGGCCAGCGCCCACCCCCGGCCCGCGGCCCCGCACCGGCCGACGCCATGACCGCCGCGCCAGGACCGGCGCGGCGCGACCTTCGCGAACCGCACCCGACCACTGCCGGAGACACGACATGACCGTCTCGGAAGAGCCGAACCCGCCTGCCACCTCCCGGGAACCGGTGTCCCCCGCCCGGGGCTGGCTGGGCGTGGCCACCATCACCGCCAGCCTGTTCGTCTTCCTCACGACCGAACTGATGCCGATCGGCCTGCTCACCCCGATCGGCGAGAGCCTCGGGGTCTCCGTGGGTGCGGTCGGCCTCATGGTCACCGCGCAGGGCGTCGCCGCCGGTCTCGGCGTGCCGTTCATCGTGGCCTGGAGCCGGCGCGTCGACCGGCGCCGGCTGCTGACCGCACTCCTCGTCGTCCTGGCGGTCGGCAATCTGATCACCTCGATCGCCCCGAACTATCCGCTGATCCTGGGCACCCGCCTCGTCATGGGCCTCGCCAGCGGCGTCTTCTGGGCCATCGGCGTCAGCATGGCCATGCGCATCGTCCCGGCGAAGCACGCCAACCGGGCCGCCGCCGTCGTGATGTCCGGCATCTCGATCGCCACCGTCGTCGGCATCCCACTCGGCACCCTGCTGGAAAGCGCCGGCGACTGGCGGACCACCTTCCTGATCTGGTCCGCCCTCAGCGCGGCGGTGCTCCTCGCGGTCGCCGGCACGGTCCCGTCGCTGCCGTCGTCCAACGCGGTCACGGTGCGCGAGGTGTTCGGCCTGCCGCTCAGGAACGTACCGCTGCGCATGGTTCTGATCATGGTCGTGCTCTTCGTCCTCGGACACTTCGGCGCGTACACGTTCGTCCGGCCGTACTTGGAAGAAGGCGCGTCCGCCACGGTCGGCTTCATCACCGTGGTCCTCATCGTGTTCGGCATCGGCGGCGCGGCCGGCAACGTCATCGGAGGCCGGACGGTCGAACGGAGTGCGCGGGGCAGCTTCGTCGTGGGCGGCCTGATCATGATCGCCGCCCTCGTCGCGCTGCTGTCCGCCGGCGCGAACGACATCGGCGTGATCGCCGCCATGGCCCTGTGGGGCCTCGCCTTCGGTGTCGTGCAGATCGGTCAGATCAACCTGACCCTCTCGGCGGCCCCCGAGGCCTTCGAGGCGGCGATGTCGCTCAACACCATGGCGTACAACACCTGTATCGCTCTCGGAGCTCTCGTCGGAGGCCTGTTCGCCGACCATGCCGGTGTCACGAGCGTCGTCCCCTTCGGCATCGTCCTGGTCGCTCTCGCCGTGATCGTCGGCGCCGCCACCGGCGGCCGCGCGACCGTGCGGGCGAGCTGACCTCGCCGTGACCGGCCGTCCTCGCCGGCAGCGGGCGGGCGGGAGCCGGCGGTCTCTCCCTTGATCCGCGCATGGGGCGGGTCCAAAATGGCCAGGGGGCGGACCAGGGGGGATGCCATGTCGGACACGACGCCGGCCACTGTGGAGCCGCGCGGTGGTCCGCCGGAGGGGCAGGGCCCGCTCGGCCCACGGATCCAGGCGTTCCGCCGACGCGCCGGGCTGAGCCAGGAAGCGGCCGCGTCACGGGCCGGGATCAGCACCAGGGCCCTGCGCGACATCGAGCGGGGCCGGGCCCATCGGCCCAGGGCGGGCACCCTGCGCGGCCTGGCCGAACCGCTGGGACTGAGCGGCGACGAGCTTGCGGACCTGCTCACCGCCGCCCGCACCGGGCCGCCCGGGGACACCGGCCGGCCGCGCCTGCTGATCCTCGGCCCGCTCGCCCTCCGGCGCGGCCGGACCCCCGTCCCGGTCACCGGCCCGATGCTGCGCCGACTGCTCGGGCTGCTCGCCCTCAGACACCCCGAGCCCGCCACCCAGCAGGAGATCACCGACATCCTCTGGCCGTCCGGGCCGCCCCACTCCCACCTCAGCCTGATCCACACCTACGTCAGCCAGGCCCGCCGGCTGCTCGCACCGTGCGGCCCGCGGGGGGCCCCGCAGCCGACCGTCGCCCGGACGCCCACCGGATACCGGCTGGAGGCGCCCCGGAACCAGATCGACCTCGGCCACTTCGACGAACTGCTGGCCCGGGCGGAGCGGTTGCACCGTACGCCGGACCCGGAGACCCGGTACGCGTCGCTGACGGAGGCCCTGCGGTGCTGGCGGGGCCCGGTGCTCGCGGACGCGGACCCGGTGCTGCGCCGGCACCCGGCGGCGGTGGCGGCGGAAGAGCGGCGAGTGCGGGCCGCGCTGCTGCACGCCGACACGGCGCTGCTGCTCGGCCGCTCCGGGGAGGCCGTCCAGGTGCTGGCGGACCTGGTGAACGCCGAGCCACTGCACGAGGGGCTGCACGCCCGGCTGATTCTCGGCCTCGCCGACAGTGGGGAACAGGCCGCCGCGCTCCAGGTGTTCACCCGTCTGCGCGTGCGGCTCGACGAGGAGTTGGGCATCGAGCCCGGCGCGGAGATCCGCGAGGCCCACCTGCGGGTGCTGCGCAGGCAACTGCCCGGCGCACGCCGCCCCGACCACCGCACGGCGACCCGGGGCGCACCGGCCAGGAGCGCACCGATCCGAAGCGCACCGACGCAGAGCGCACCGGCCCACCACGCACCGGCCGACCACAGACCGGTCCCCGGCACACCGGCCCCCGGCACGGAGATCCGGCGAGAGTCGGCCCACCCCGAGCCCGCTCTCCCCGCCGGAACCCACCGCACACCGGCTCACCCCACACCGGCCCACGGTACGGCGGTCGCCGGCCCGCCCCCGGCCCAACTGCCCGCCGGGGCCCGCATGCATGTCGGCCGACGACCGCAGGCGCGGGTCCTGGACACCCTCGTCGCGACCGACCCGGCACGCCGCCCGCACCTGGCGGTGGTGGTCGGCGCACCCGGGGTCGGCAAGACCGCCCTGGCCACGCATTGGGCGCATGCCCGGCGCGAACACTTCGCGGACGGGCAGTTGTTCGTCGACCTGCGCGGCCACTCCCGGCTTCCGGCCCTGCGCCCCGCCGACGTCCTCGCGCAGTTCCTCCGGGCCCTCGGCGCCCCGCCCCACGCACTGCCCGAGAACTCAGCGAACCCCGGGAACCCCGAGAACCCCGGGAACGACGACGAGGCCGCGGCCCTCTATCGGACGCTGCTCGCCGACAGACGCGTCCTGATCGTGCTGGACAACGCGCGCGACGCCGAGCAGGTCAGGCCGCTCATCCCCGGCGCCCCGGGCTGCGCGGTCGTCATCACCAGCCGCAGCCGGCTCGCCGGACTGGTCTCGGCCGACGGCGCCCGCCGGATCGCGCTGGACGTGCTCGACCCGGACGAGGGCTGCCGGCTGCTGGGCAGCATCGTCGGCGCGTGCAACGTCGCGGCCGAGGAGGAGGCCGCCCGCAGGCTCGTGGAGCTCTGCGGCGGCCTGCCGCTGGCGATCAGGATCGCCGGAGCCAATCTGGTGGCCCGCGACACGAGTATCGCCCATCACTGCGCCGAGCTGGCGGGTGACGACATCCTCGGCCGGCTGCGTATCGAAGGGGACGGGCGCTCCACCGTACGGTCCGCCTTCGAGCTGTCCTACCGCACGCTCCCGGACGAAGCCCGGCGGATGTTCCGGCTCCTCGGCCAACTGCCGGGCCCCGAACTCACCGTGGACGCCGCCGCCGCGCTCGCGGGCTCGACCCCCGCCGCGTCGGCCGCCCTCCTGGCCCGCCTGGCGGACGCCCATCTGGTGCGTGAGAAGGCGGGCCGGTTCGCGCTGGACGTCCTGCTGCGCTCCTACGCCCGCGAGCTGATCGGCGCGGACGAGGCGCACACCGCCCGGCGCCGCCTCCTCCTCTCCCCGGCTCGGGGGCCCGTCCGGCGCGGCACCGGTCCCGACAACTGCTCGGGCAGTTAAGCCGGTTCTGCCGGTTCTCGCGCCTAGCCCGGCGAGGTCCGGCAGAAGCGCAGGTCAACTCCCCTTACCTCGACGGGGATCGGCCTCCCGGGCGCCTCCGTCTCCTCTGGTCCGGCTGCACGTGCCCCAACAGGCCCCAGCCGTACGGTTGCCCCCACCGCAGCCTCTTCTCCCCGTGCCGAGCCACGGGAGCTGCGCATGAACCGGCACGACCGACCGAAGGATCGAACGACCATGGAAGAACGCCCGGCAGAGCACGCCACGGCGGTCGCGCCCCCGCCCGCACGGGACGGCTCAGGCGGGCCGCCGCCGTCGCCGGGCGAACCCGCCATCTGGTCCCGTAACTTCCGGTATTACTTCGTCGCCCGCAGCGCCGGCCTGCTCAGCTGGGCCATGCTGCCGGTCGCCGTCGCCGCGGGGCTGCTGATCGACGGATACGGACTGGGTGCCGCGGGTTATGCGATGGCCTTCCTGGTCGCCCCGTTCGCGGGCCTGGTGCTGTTCGGCGGGGTGCTCGCCGACCGGTTCACCGCCCGCCGGATGATGATCGTCGCGGATCTGGCCAACCTCACCGCCCACATCCTGCTCGCCCTCCTCTTCCTCCACGGCATCGACCACCTCTGGCAGCTGTACGCGCTGCTGGTGGTGGCCGGGACGGCGAACGCGCTGTTCCAGCCGGGCGCTTCATCGACCGTTCCGCTGGTTTCCCGGGACGTGCAGGGCGCCAACGGGGTGCTGCGGACCTCCGAGGCGATCACCGGACTCGGCGGCCCCGCGCTGGCGGGCGTCCTCGTCGGGTTCGGATCCACCGGCTGGGTGATGGTGATCTCCGCCGTCGCCTATGGGGCCAGCGCGGTCTGCCTGTACGTGCTCCGGCTCGGCACGGTGCCCGCCCCGCCGCCCGGCGAGAGCCTGTGGAGCGATCTGGCGGTCGGCTGGAGGGAGTTCCGCGCCCGCAGCTGGCTCTGGGGCGTGATCGTGATCTGGATGTTCTACGCGGTGCTCTCCTGGGGGCCGCAGCTGTCGGTTGCCGCCGGCGTGATCGTGCCCGAACACGGCGCGCGGTCCTTCGGCCTGATCAACGCAGCCCTGGGCGCCGGAACGGTGATCGGCGGCCTGCTGGCGATCCGCTACAAGCCCCAACGGCCTTTGGCGGCGGGGGCGGTGGCGATGCTGGCGTACCCCCTCTACCCGCTGGGCATCGTGCTCGGCCTGCCGGTCTGGGTGCTCGTTGTGGCCCAGGTCGCGGTCGGGGCCGGGATCGGCGTCTGGGGCGTCATGTGGGCCACCAGCGTGCAGACCCAGGTGCCGGGCGAGATGCTGAACCGCATCCACGCCTACGAGGTCGCGGGCTCGGTCGGCATGTACCCGATCGGCAGTGCGCTGGCGGGCCCCGCCGTGGGAGCGTTCGGCACCGACCGGGTGCTCCTGATCGGTGTCGTCGTCTCCTTCCTCACCGCCACGGCCCTGCTGGCCGCCCGCCCGATTCGCACCCTGCGCCGGGTGCCGGACCGCCGCTGAGCATCAGGTCCGGTCTCTCCGGGGACGCGGCGGCGGACCGTACGCCTCGACCAGCGCGTTGCGTACGGCGAGCCGCCCCGCGTGGCGGAACGCCAGGGCGTTGGAGTCCACCTCGTGCACCTTGATGGACCGCAGGACCACCACGACGGCCACCGTCGTCCCCGGGTCCAGAGCCGCCAGTTCCTCACGGACGCCGGAGCCGAACGCCTCGTGCAGTTCGGACACCCACCCGGCCGGCCATCCCGGCACCGTGCTCGTCCCGGCCACCTCGAACTCGACGCCCTGCTCCCAGGGTTCGAAGTCCGCCACCCCCTGGGCGAAGTAGGACGGGCAGCCGCCCTGCCGGACGTACGTGGACGTGATGTCGCGCAGGGGGCGGGGCGGGAAAGTCCTCAGCTCGGTGGTCATGCGCCCACGCTAACGGCGCGCCGACGGCCTCCCCACGGAATTTCCGCGGGGAGGCCGTCCGTTCGTGCGTCAGGCGTCCCGGCGCAACTCCAAGGTGCAGCACTTCACGCTGCCGCCCGCCTTGAGGAGCTCCGAGAGGTCCACGCCGATCGGGTTGAACCCGCGCTCACGCAACTGCGCGGCCAGCTCCGTCGCGTTCTGCGGCAGGACGACGTTGTACCCGTCCGACGTCGCGTTCAGCCCGAACACCTCGGCGTCGGCGGCGGTGGCGAGGAGGGCGTCCGGGAAGAGCCGCTCCAGCACCGCCCGGCTGCCGGGGGAGAAGGCCGCCGGATAGTAGGCGACCGTCTTCTCGTCGAGCACCGTCAGAGCGGTGTCCAGGTGGTAGTAGTCGGGGTCGACGAGGGTCAGCCCGATCACCGGACGCCCGAAGAACTCCTGCGCCTCGTCGTGCGAGCGGGGGTCGCTGCGGAACCCGGTGCCCGCCAGCAGCCAGTCGCCGGCCAGGAGATAGTCGCCCTCTCCCTCGTTGACGTGGGCGGCCGTGCGCAGATCCGGATAGCCGTTGTCGCGCAGCCAGTCGTGGTAGGCGGGCCCCTCCGCGATGCGCTCGGCGTCGCGGAACCGGGCAACGAGGGCCCGCCCGTCGACGACCGTGGCGCCGTTGGCGGCGAAGACCATGTCGGGGAGACCGGGGACGGGGTCGATCGTGTCGACGGTGTGCCCGAGGTTCAGGTAGACCTCGCGCAGCCGCTCCCACTGGGCGATGGCCAGCGGAGTGTCGACGGGCTTCTTCGGGTCCATCCACGGGTTGATGGAGTAGACCACGTCGAAGTAGGTGGGCCGGCACATGAGGTAGTGCTGGACACGTGCGGTACGCATATGGGGTAGGTCCCGATCGTCAGGGGCGGCCGGTGAGATAGCCGCCCATCGAGGTGAAGTGCTCGGTCGCGGGCAGTTCGCGGCCGTCTTCGGTCCGTACGCGGGTGATCGCCAGGCCGTGGTTGCGGCCGGTGCGGGCGTGGGGGGCGGCGACGATCACGACGCCGTCGCCCTCGCGGTAGAAGACGCGGCCCGGGGTGCCGCCGTAGCGGCCCTCGGACACGACGGCGGAGACGACCTCGATCCGCTGCCCCCGGTGGTACGTGAAGGCGGCCGGGTACGGGGCCGACTGGGCGCGGACCAGGCGCTCCAGGTCCTCGGCCGGCCAGTTCCAGTCGATGCGGATGTCTTCCTCGGCGCGCTTGTGGAAGAAGCTGGCCTTCGACCGGTCCTGCGGGGTGAACTCGGTCTGCCCGGAGGCGATGAGGCCGAGGGCCTCGACGGTGACCGGCGCGATCAGATCGACCGTACGGTGGAAGAGGTCGGTCGTGGTGTCCGTCGGTCCCACGGGCACCGCCCGCTGGACGACGATGTCACCGGCGTCCAGCTCCTCGTCCATCATGTGGGCCGTGACGCCGACCTCCGGCTCGCCGTTGATGAGCGCCCAGATCAGCGGCGAGAAGCCCGCGTAGGCGGGCAGCAGCGAGTCGTGGATGTTGAGCGTGCCGTGGACCGGCAGGTTGTAGATCTCCGGCGGCATCCACGTCCGCCAGTTGTTGGCCACGATGATGTCCGGGGCCACTTCCCGCAGCTGGTCCAGGAGTTCGTCGTCCGGCCGGTTCCGGATGATCACGGGGACGCCGTGCTTCTCCGCGAGATCGGCGACCGAGTCGCTCCAGATCTTCTCGTAGGCGTGCTCGCTCTTGGGATGGGTCACCACGGTCACGACATCGTGCTCGGAGTCCAGCAGGGCTTGCAGGGTGCGATGGCCCCAGGTCTGGTAACCGAACATGACGACCCGCATGAAGGTGCCTCCTTGGAAGAGCGATGACCGGCGTTTCAGTAAAGCAAGGCTTACCTAAAGGCACAACGGCCCATGATTCACGGGGAGGTTGACAGCGGATGACGGCTGGAAACACACCCTGACGTCGACAGGAAGGGGTATGCGGGTTAGCTTGGCCCGGCCAGCTCTCCGGCCGCGTGCCGTGGGTCCGAACGCGACGGGGAGGGATCTCCCATGCTCTGTACGAGGCTGACGAACGCGCGCTTCCTCACGATGGACCCCCGCCACCCCGTCGCCCATGACCTGGGCATCTGGCGCGGCCGGATCGTCGGCGTCGACGAAGCCGTGACCTCCCTGCCCGCCCGCGAGGTGGTCGACCTGGGCGGGGCGACCGTGCTGCCCGGCTTCATCGACAGCCATGTCCACCTGGCCTGGGCCGGGTTGAAGGCCCGTACGCCGAGCGTCGCCCCGTGCGAGCGGGTGGAGGACATCCTAGCCGTCGTGGACGCCGCGGCCCTGCGGCCCGCTCCGCCCGGTGCCTGGGTGGACGTCGCCGGATACGACCAGCGCGCCTTGGGCCGGCATCTGACCGCCGCCGAACTGGACCGGGTCAGCCACGGCCGCAAGGTCTTCCTCATGCACGACTCCGGGCACGCCTGCGTCGTCAACACCGCCGTACTGGACCTGCTGCCGGACGGAACCCCGCACGAGGACGGCTTCCTCGCCGAGAGCGCCATGACCGCCGCCCGCCGGCTGCGGCTGCCGTACTCCCAGGAAGAACTGGCCGACGCGATCGAGCTCGCCGCTCGCACCTGCCTCGACGAGGGGATCACCGCCTGCGCGGAGGCGGGCATCGGCGGCGGACTCCTCGGTCACAGCCCCGTCGAACTGGGCGCCTACCAACTGCTCCGGGACCGCGGCCGACTGCCCCTGCGGGTTCAGCTCATGGCCTCCGGCGACACGCTGCGCCCGCGCGCGACGCACGCCGACGACGGGTTCACCCAGGCCCTGGACCTCGGCCTGCGCACCGGATTCGGCGACGACCTGCTGTCGCTCGGCGCGCTCAAGATCTACACCGACGGCGGGATGATGGCCCGTACGGCGGCGCTCACCTCCCCGTACGAGGGCACGACCGACAACGTCGGCCGCTTCCAGGAGGACCCGGAACACCTCGCCGCCCTCATCGTCGACGGTCACCTCGCCGGCTGGCAGCTCGCCGTCCACGCCATCGGCGACCGCGCCGCCGACCTCGCCCTGGACGCCCTGGAGCGGGCCCAGAAGCTGCGGCCCCGCCCGGACGCGCGCCACCGCATCGAGCACGCCGGGCTGATCCGGCCCGACCAGCTGCCCCGCTTCGCCGAGCTCGGCGTGAGCGCGGTGGTCCAGCCCACCTTCCTCCACTCCTTCGGCGACGACTACGCGACCGTGATGGGGGAGGAGCGGGCCGGCTGGATGTACCGGGGCCGGGGATTCCTGGACCACGGGGTCACCCTCGTCGGAAGCTCCGACCGCCCCGTCACGGACGGGGCACCCCTGCGCGCGATCCAGTTCATGGTCGAACGCGCCTCCTCCTCGGGCCGCCTCGTCGGCCCGGACGAGGCCGTCACCGTCGACGAGGCGCTGCGGGCCTACACGGTCGCCGGCGCCCACGCCTGCCGCTGGGAGGACACGGCGGGCGCCCTCGCGCCGGGAATGCGCGCCGACCTGGTGGTGCTGGGCGACGACCCGCACCGCGTGGACCCCTCCCGGATCGGGGACATCGAGATCGTCCGGACCTTCGTGGACGGCCGGGACGCCCGCGCCGAGGGGTGACGGCTACCCTCGACGCCATGGGTACGGAGAAGAGGGGGAGCGGGACGGTCACCGAGTGGGTGACCCTCGTGTCGTACGAGAACCTGCCGGGCGGCCCGCGGCCCCCGGCGGCCCTCCGCGCTTGACTGCGTGACCGCGGCATCGACTGGATGCCGTTCCCGGGGGAGCTGATCCGCTTCGACCTCGCCTGCGGCATCGGCCCGGACGGGCGCCGGCGCGGCTGGTACACCGTCCGGGTCGACGCCGACGCGCTGCACGCCCTGGGCCTGCACCCCGATCAGCGCACCGCCGTGATCACCGGTCCCTCCCCTCCCCGCTGGTGGCACGCCGCCGCCGAGCGCAACGCCGAACGCCGCCCGGGGCGCTGACGGCACCTCCGCGCGCCGAGGCCCTCAACTCCTTTCATGCGAAGGCTCCTTGAGGGGCACCGATCGACTCGTCCGTACCCTCCCGTCGGCGGGTGGCAGAACAATACGTCGCCCTTTTCGTGTTATTTAGGGTGAATGTGGACATCGGCCCGTAGGTTGGGGAGAAACGCCACCCGAGTGGCGTCCTGTGTCCCCCGGCCCCGAACCGGCCGGGGCCCGGGGGGGGGGCGGGGCGGCCCCCCCCCCCCCCCCCCCCCCCCCCCCCGGGCCCCCCGCAGACCCGACGGCGGGGGGAGG
>NZ_JAFEUF010000207.1:0-1439 GCF_016901035.1 Streptomyces durocortorensis | reverse complement strand
TTTTTTTTTCGGTTTTTTTTGCCCCCCCGCCCGGTGGGGGGGCCACCCCCCCCCCGGGGGGGGGGCCGGGCCCCCCCCCCCCCCCCCCGGGGGGGGGCGGGGCGGCCGCCGTTCCACCGGCCGCCCGGCATCCCGCGCCGCAGGTCACGAACGAGGAAAGGCAGGGCAGGTGAACGTGCTGGGGATCATCGCCTCCGGTGTGGCCGCGCTGTTCATCACGGTCGCACTCGCCAAGAGCGCCCGCCGCGTGGTGCTCCGCCCCCACGTCCCGGACGAACCGGGCGGGCGGGCGCCACGCGCCGAAGCACTGCGCAGGACGGGCGGTGCGACGGCCGTGCTCGGCGTCGGCGCGGCGGCCGGCACGGCCCTGTGGCTCGGCGCGGCGGACGACGCGGCGGGCTCCGTGGCGGGGCTGCTCGCCGGAGCCGGGACGGTGGCCGTCCTCGGTCTCGTCCACGACCTGAAGCCGCTGTGGGTCGCCCTGCGGCTCGCCGTTCAGACGGCCGCCGCGGTCCTCGTCGTCTGCCTCTCCGGGATGTCACCGGCGGCGGGCGTCCTGACCGTGCTCTGGATCGTCCTCGTCACCAACGCGTTCGCCCTGCTCGACCACGTCGACGGGGTGTTGACCGCGGTCGGCGTGGTCACCGCCACCGGGCTGCTCGCGTGCGCCGTCGTCGGCGGCAACCTCGCCCTCGCCCTCCTTCCGGCGACCCTGGCGGCGGGCCTCGCCGGCTTCCTGCTCCACAACTGGCACCCCGCACGCCTCCAGCTCGGCGCGTGCGGTGCGCAGTTCACCGGATTCGTCCTGGCGGCCTCCGGCGCGCTGATCCAGGCGGCCGCCCCTTCGGGCCGCGCCGCGTGGGCCGCGCTGCCGGTCCTGGCCACGGTGGCCCTCGCCGACACCGCCCTGGTCCTGATCTCCCGCCGCCGCGCGGCGCGTTCCCCGCTGCGCGACACGGACGACCACATCGCGCACCGCCTGCGCCGGGTCCGTGTCACCGTGCCGGGCGCGGCCGTCCTGATGGCTCTTTGGGCGGGGGTGCCCGTGGCCACAGGGACGCTGGTCCACGCACAGCTGCTGCACCCCGCACTCCTTCTCCTGCCGCTGGCGGGGACGGCGGCCGCGGTGTTCGCCCTGCTGAGGGTTCCGGCGTATGCTCCGTCGCGCCCGGCCGCGTCCAGCCCGGGCTCCTTCCGTACGACGTCGTCCCGTAGGGTCCCGTCCGGCGCGGCCCCGGCCCGTACGGCCGCCGCTCGGCACGCCGCGGCGTCCACCGCCGGTGCCGCGATTCCCGCCGCGGCCTCCGCACCGGGCGGTACGGGCTCCGCCTCCGGCAAGGGCGCGTCCAAGGGCGCCGCCAGGACCGCCGGGGGCCACCCCACCGTGCCGCCCCCGCCCTGTGGGTGCCCCCCCCCCCCCCGCCCCCGGCGGCCTGTCG
>NZ_JAFEUF010000206.1 GCF_016901035.1 Streptomyces durocortorensis | reverse complement strand
CGTTCTCCTCAGGTGAGGAGATCCGGGTGTGGGGGGTGTGGGGGGTGTGGTTGTTGTTGGGGGTCACCGGTTCCCGATTCCTTTCCGTCACGTCATCACGTCGTCACGTCGTCACGCCCGTCAGGCGAAGAGCCGGCGCCAGGTCTCCGGCCCCGGGTAACCATCGGCCGCACCGCCGCGCCAGCCCTGGGCCCGCTGGAACGCCTCGACGTTGCGGCGGTCGGCCTCGGTCCAGCGCGGGTCGGGGCCCGACACGTAGTGCTTGCCGTATCCCTTCTTCACCAACTGTTTGCCGAGCCGGTCGACATGGCTGTTGGACTGACCCGGCTTGAAATAGCCGCGTCCGGGGAACGCGACGGCCGTATTCGGGCTGCCGCCCGCGCCGGCGGCCGCAATGTTCCGGCCGCCGCCCGAGGTCAGCAGACGCCAGGTGTGCGGGCCGGGGAGGCCGTCGGCCTCCTTGCCCTTCCAGCCCTGCGCCTGCTGGAACGCCTGGGTCGCGCGCTTGTCCGCCGTTCCCCACACGGGCCCGGGGCCGACCGCGTAGAACCGCTTGCCGCCCCGCTGCACCAGCATCCGGCCGAGCTGGGTGACGTACTTGTTGTTGGCGCCGGGGCCGAACTGCTTCGCCCCGGGGAAGGCGGTGGAGGACCCGGAGCCGGGCGATCCGCCGGTGACGCCCTTGTAGCGGTAGGCCACGTACCGGTCGGAGTTGTTCCAGTACGCCAGGGGCGTCGACTGCTTCCGGGTCCGCGGGCGCGCCTGCTCGTAAGCGACGTACTGGGTGCGCGCGGAGTTCGCCCAGCCGCCGAAGATCGTGACGTGCGAGCCCTTGGCGGGGTCGGCCGGGTTGTGGAAGAGCAGGATGTCGCCGGGCTGGAGGTCGGCGCGGGCGATGCGGGTGCCGTAGGCGGCGAGGCTGCCGGTCCACTCGTTGGTGCCGAGGTTCCAGGCCATCGACACATAGCCGGAGCAGTCCTGGCGGTAGCCGTCCGACCAGTATTTCTCCATGCTGTACGGGACCTTCGCGGCCACCCATGTCTTGGCCCGGGCGATGATGTCGGCCCGGTTCGTCTTGGGCGCGGCCGCCCCGGCGGACGGCGGGCCAGACGCGCCGGTGCCTCGCAGCGGGCCCTTCTCGCCCTGCGGGTTGGCGGTGGCCGGATCGGATCCGTCGTCGGCGCGCGGGGCCCGGGGGGCGTGGCCGGCGGCTGCCGCAGCGCCCGCCGCCCCGCAGGAGAGGACCACCCCGGCGGCCGTGGCCAGCACCAGGGCGCGCCGCGCGCCGTGCGCGGCGGGATGGCCCCCGCGCCGCACCGGCAGGGCCCGCGCGGCGGAGCGCCGCCGCACCGCGCACCCCGCACATCCGCAGTCGATGGCGGGTTCGTACTCCTCGAAGACCGGCACAGTCATGCGATTCCCCTCCGCGCTCGTCATTCGTCAAGATCTTCGGGCGCAGCCGTAACGGACGTCAGCGTCTTAACTCTCCTGACATATCGCATTTTGACGGAACAAAGGAAAAATGCGACTATCCGACAGGGCGTGGCGGCCGGTAAATGGTTCGGAGCACCCCGGCGCGTCCGGTAGAGTTCTCCAGGTCAGCAGGCGCCGTTAGCTCAGTTGGTTAGAGCAGCTGACTCTTAATCAGCGGGTCCGGGGTTCGAGTCCCTGACGGCGCACGCACAGTCAAAGCCCCCTCACACTCCGTGAGGGGGCTTTGAACATTCCCCGTCCGGCGTCCGGCGACACCCGGGGGCGTGAGCGCGCAGCCGTGCTTCGTCACACCCTCTCCACAACCTGGGTCCAAATCGTGCGTATGACCGGCAAACAGTCCGTTTCACCCTTGCGATCGCGTTCGGTGTCGGACAATCTGTCTGGGGGCGTCGGCTCCAAGGGGGCTGCTGATCCATACAGTTGGCACAGCAGAGCGTGACGTTCCGGTTATCCGTGCCGCGGGGTTGGGGGCCCCGCTCGGGGGCGGACACCGAGGGGGCATCATGCAACCGGAAGGCTGCTGATCCATGTCTGTGGGGACGGTGGCCTGCCACCGTGTGCGCGCCCGGTGAAGAACGGAGCCGACCGCGCACAACGAGAGAGAGACCGAACAGTCACGCACCACCATGCGTGCGGGGGGATGTACCCATGACGTCGACGCCGCCAGGCGACCGGCCGGAGAACGACGCTTCCCGGACCACGCAGCTCCGGATACTGCCGAGGGCAGGCGCGGCGCGGCGGCGTGCCAAGAAAGAGCTGCCCCGCTACGACTACGAGCACTACAGCCGGCTCGCCGGACCGCTGACGCAGCCCCCCGCGGGCAAGCCGTACAAGGTCCAGTACCGCTCGCTCATATCGCAGGAGCCGCACCGCGTGCGCGCGGCGCTCCTGCTCGGTGCGGCCCCCCTCGTCTCGCTCGGGCTCTTCGCCTGGCTGATGCAGCCCAGCCACTGGACGGACCGCGATCCGAACCTGGACAACGACCTCCTGCTGGTCCTCGACATCGTCATGCTCGTCTCGATCGGTCTGATCGAGCTGTTCCGCACGATGAACGTCCTCTCCAACGCGCACGCCACCCTCGTCGCCCGCGACCCGGTCCCGGTGGTCCCGGAGTCCGGCACCCGGGTCGCTTTCCTCACCTCCTTCGTCCCCGGCAAGGAGCCGCTGGAGATGGTGACGAAGACCCTGGAGGCGGCCGTCAGGATCCGCCACCGCGGTCTGATGCACGTCTGGCTGCTGGACGAGGGCGACGACCCGGCGGTCAAGGAGGTCTGCGCCCGGCTCGGCGTGCACCACTTCTCCCGCAAGGGCGTCGCCCACTGGAACCAGGCCAAGGGCCCGCACCGCGCCAAGACCAAGCACGGCAACTACAACGCCTGGCTGGACGCGCACGGCGGCGACTACGACTTCTTCGCCTCGGTCGACACCGACCACATCCCGATGGCGAACTACCTGGAGCGGATGCTCGGCTACTTCCGCGACCCGGACGTCGGCTTCGTCATCGGCCCGCAGGTCTACGGCAACTACGACACCTTCGTCACCAAGGCCGCCGAGTCGCAGCAGTTCCTCTTCCACGCGCTGATCCAGCGCGCGGGCAACCGCTACGGCGCGCCCATGTTCGTCGGCACGAGCAACGCGGTCCGCATCTCGGCGCTGAAGCAGATCGGCGGTCTGTACGACTCGATCACCGAGGACATGGCCACCGGCTTCGAGATCCACCGCCACCGCAACCCCGCCACGGGGAAGAAGTGGCGCTCGGTCTACACCCCGGACGTGCTGGCCGTCGGCGAGGGCCCGACCGCGTGGACGGACTTCTTCACCCAGCAGCTGCGCTGGTCGAGGGGGACGTACGAGACGATCATCGGGCAGTTCTGGAAGGGCTTCGGGACCATGCCGCCCGGCAAGCTCTTCAACTACACGATGATGATCATCTTCTACCCGATGTCGGCGCTGAACTGGATCCTCGCGGCGCTCAGCTGCGCGCTGTTCCTCGGCATGGGCGCCTCCGGCGTCCAGATCGACCCGACGATCTGGATGATGCTGTACGGCAACGCCTCCGCGCTCCAGATCGGCCTGTACATCTGGAACCGCCGCCACAACGTCTCGCCGCACGAGCCCGAGGGCTCCGGCGGTCTGGCCGGCATGGTGATGTCCGCGCTCTCCGCGCCGATCTACGCCCGCTCGCTGATGGACGCGGTACTGCGCCGCAAGAGCTCGTTCGTGGTGACCCCCAAGGGCGACTCCTCCAGCCCGGACACCCTCTTCGGCACCTTCCGCATCCACCTGTTCTTCATCGTCGTCTTCGGCGCCTCGATGATCTCCTCCTTCTTCCTCGGTCACAGCCACCCCGCGATGGTCACCTGGGCCACGCTGGCACTGCTGATCACCGCCGCACCGATCATCGGCTGGCGGTACACGATCCGCGCCGAGAAGAAGAAACGCCGCACGGGCGGAGGATCGCACCGCAGCGGCGGGCCGGCCCCCGAGCCCAGGCCCCAGCCGCTGCCCGGAGCACCCGGAAACGACCAGACCATGCAGATCGCTCAGATCGCCCTTGGGGGACGTAAGAAATGAAGTACCGTCCGAGCCGCCGTACCCGCCGCCTGGCGATCAGTACGGCGGTGGTTCTCGCGCTCGCGGGGGCGAACGGGCCGTGGCTGTACCGCTTCAGCACCGAGCGCTATCACGAGTACAAGATCAACCAGCCGGATTACAAGGCGGCCAACGGCCACTGGGACTTCCTGGACGTCCCCTCCGAGCACCGGATCAACACGATCCACGCGGCGCTGCTGCACACCGGCAAGGTGTTGCTCGTCGCGGGCTCCGGGAACAACCAGAAGAACTTCGACGCGAAGAGCTTCCGCTCGGTGCTGTTCGACCCGAAGACGAACGGCTTCAAGGACATCCCCACCCCCAAGGACATGTTCTGCGCCGGGCACACCCAGCTGCCCGACGGCAAGCTCCTCATAGCCGGCGGCACCAAGCGCTACGAGAAGCTCCAGGGCGACGTCACCAAGGCCGGCGGCCTGATGATCGTCCACAACGAGAACCCGGACAAGCCGATCACCCTGCCCGCGGGCACCCGGTTCACGGGCAAGAAGAACGGCAAGACGTTCGTCTCCAAGGACCCGGTGCTGGTGGAGAAGGCCAAGAAGGTCTTCGACAAGCAGACCGGCGCGTTCCTGCGCAACGACCCCGGGCTCGGCCGGATCTACGTCGAGGCGCAGAAGACCGGCAAGAAGTACGAGACCGGCACCGAGGACAACTACCGGGTGGCGGGCCTGTCCGGCTCGGACACGCGCAACGTCTACGGCATCGCGCAGAAGCTGGCCCTGGACAAGAAGGACTTCCAGGGGATCAAGGAGGCCTTCGAGTTCGATCCGGTCGCGGAGAAGTACATACCCGTCGACCCGATGAACGAGGCCCGCTGGTACCCGACCCTGACGACGCTGGAGGACGGCAAGGTCCTCGCCCTGTCGGGTCTGGACGAGATCGGGCAGATCGTCCCCGGCAAGGACGAGATCTACGACCCGGCGACCAAGGAGTGGGAGTACACCGGCATCGTCCGGAAGTTCCCCACCTATCCGGCGGTCTTCCTGCTCAACGACGGCAAGCTGTTCTACTCCGGGTCCAACGCCGGATACGGTCCGGCGGACGTGGGCCGTGACCCGGGCGTCTGGGACCTCGCGACGAACAAGTTCAAGAAGATTCCCGGGCTCAGCGACCCGGACCAGATGGAGACCTCCGCCACCGTCCGGCTGCCTCCGGCCCAGGACGAGAAGTTCATGGTGATCGGCGGCGGCGGGGTCGGCGAGTCGGAGAAGTCCAGCGAGAAGTCCCGGCTGG
Organism: Streptomyces durocortorensis; assembly: GCF_016901035.1. Classification (GTDB taxonomy): domain Bacteria; phylum Actinomycetota; class Actinomycetes; order Streptomycetales; family Streptomycetaceae; genus Streptomyces; species Streptomyces durocortorensis. The sequence goes on along the minus strand of NZ_JAFEUF010000206.1, from coordinate 7,208 downwards.
TCGACCTCCAGAAGAAGAACCCGCAGTTCACCGACGGCGCGTCCCTCTCCGAGGGCACCCGCTACCCCAGCGCCTCCCTGCTGCCCGACGACTCGCTGCTGGTCACCGGCGGCTCCAGCGACTACCGGGGCCGCGGCGGCTCGGACGTGCTCCAGGCCCGGCTGTACGACGCGAAGACGGACACGTACAGACAGGTCGCGGACCCCGCGGTCGGCCGGAACTACCACTCGGGTTCGGTGCTGCTGCCGGACGGCCGGGTCATGATCTTCGGGTCGGACTCGCTGTTCTCCGACAAGGCCAACACCCGGCCCGGCGTCTTCGAGCAGCGCATCGAGATCTACACCCCGCCCTACCTCTACCGGGACTCCCGGCCGGAGCTGACGGCCGGGCCGAAGAAGATCGAGCGCGGCGGGACCGGCCTGTTCACCACGCAGCACGCCTCGAAGATCACCTCGGCGAAGCTGATGCGGCCCTCGGCGGTCACCCATGTCACCGACACCGACCAGCGCACCATCGCGCTGGAGATGGAGAAGTCGAAGGACGGGATCACCGTCACGGTGCCGGACAACCCGGCGCTGGTCCCGGCCGGTTGGTACATGCTGTTCGTCACCGACGAGGAGGGCACCCCGTCCGAGGGCATGTGGGTGGAGGTGCCCGAGTAGGGCACACGTGCCAAGGCCGCACACCGGGAGATCGGGTCTCCGGTGTGCGGCCTTCGGTTGTTTCCGCTACTTCGTGGCGCCGGCCAGGCCCAGCGCGTACTCCGGCCACCAGTCGCCGGCCTTCGGGCCGCCCTTGCAGTCGCCGTCGGACTCGCCGGGGCGCTTGATCCACAGATAGGCGTCGACCCGCTCGTCGCCGGTCTGCGTGGTCGGGGCCTCGCCCAGCGCGCGGCCGGGCGGATTGCACCAGTTCTCCGCGGGGTCACCGCCGTCGTAGGGGCCGTTGCCGTTGCGGCTGGTGTCGATGACGAAGGGCTTGTTGCCGATCTTCTCCGACAGCTTCTTGCCGAACTCGGTGGAGACGGCCGTCGTCTGGAAGTTGGAGACGTTGAGCGAGAAGCCGTCCGCCTCGGCGATCCCGGCCCGCTGGAGCGGCTGGAACAGCGCGTCGGGCGACTGCCAGCCGGCGTTGCCCGCGTCCAGGTAGACCTTGGTGGCGGGCTGCTGCTTCAGCCGCTGGATGGCGCCCTTGAGGAGGTCGTAGCGCTCCTCGTGGAACTCCTGGGGCGTGCAGCCGTCGACCAGGTGGAGCAGGGCGTCCGGCTCCAGGATCACGGTGGCGCTGCGGTCCCCGATGCCCTTGGCGACGCCGTCCAGCCAGGTGCGGTACGCGTCGCCGTCGGAGGCGCCGCCCTTGGAGAACTGGCCGCAGTCGCGGTGCGGGATGTTGTAGAGGACCAGCAGGGCGTCCCGGTCGGCTGCGGCGGCCGCCTCGGTGACGCCCTTCACCTGGGACTCCGGGTTGTCCGGGGTGATCCACTCGCCGACCGGCTGCTGCGCGATCTTCCGGATCAGCTCGGCGTTCTTCTCGTCGCCGTCCTTGCTGTACGCGGCGACCTGGCGGGCCGCGTTGCCGTCGGGGTTGACCCAGTACGGGTCCTTGTCCTTGGGCTGCTGCTCGACGGTCGGCGCGCTGTCCTTGTCGCCGCCGTCCCCGTCGCCGGAGCATCCCGCCAGCAGCAGGGCCGCCCCGATCGCCGCCGCCGTACCGGTCGTCCGCAGGCCCGCCGCGCGCCTGCGCGTCCGGGACCGGCCGGTGTAACTGCCGTACATCCACTCCCCCTTGGGTGCACTGCCTGCACTCTTCGTCATTGGGTTGCACCGATGTGCTGCCGGTCCGATCCATCCTGGCACAGCGGCCGGGCGTCCACGCTTGCACCCGTACAACGCGCACACCCGGGCACCGGTTCCGGACATCCTGTTCGAAAGCCGGTCATCCACGCGGCCGGTCCCCCTACAGTGGCGAGGACCGGCGGCCCTCCCCACCGCACCGACCTCCCGTACCGCGCCGGGCGACTCCCGCGGCCGGGCGCACGCGGTCGAGGACCGGCCCGGCGGGCGCGCCCCCGTGAGAGGCGGCCTGCCGGGCCGGGTTGAGCCTGTGTGCGTGTTCCCTGTGGTGCGGCGGTCAACCGCGCCCTTGGGCCACCGCCTGCGCGCGCTCATCCCCGTCCCCGGCCGCCGCGCCCTTCACGCCGGTGAGGTAGGCGGAGACCACCACGTTCGCCGAGTAGGAGCGGGTCCTCTGGTCGTACGTCCCGCCGCAGGTGATCAGCCGCAGCTCGGCCCGCCCGTCCTCGCGGGGCCCGTACGCCTTCTGCGCGTCGAAGCCTTCCCGGGTGACGAGCTGGACGTCGTCCACGGTGAACTCCGCGACGCTGCCGTCGGTCCGGGCGACCTCGATCCGGGCGCCCGGCTTCACCGCGCTGAGCCCGTAGAAGACGGCGGGCTTGGTGTCGGTGTCGACATGGCCGACGAACAGGGCCGTGCCCTTCGCCCCGGGCTGGGTGCCGTCGCCGTACCAGCCGGCCGTCTTCGGCATGCCGTACGGGGGCGGGTCGATGGCCCCGTCCCCGTCGAGGCCGCGCGCGACGACGGGGGCCTCGATCCCCACGGAGGGGACCTCGACGCGTTCGGGGGCCGACCCGTCGAGCGGGTCGTGGGCCGGGGGCAGCGAGGCCCCGAAGGGCCGGCCGACCGCGGCCACGTCGCCGGTGGTGGGGCCCGACAGACCGCCGAGCCCGCCGCCGGCCTCCTTGCCCCAGAGCCACAGGCCGAGCAGCAGCACGGCCCAGGTCACTCCGGTGAGCAGTCGCCCGTTGCCTGCCGGGCGGTCCGGGGCGCTCATCTCAGCTGCCGGCCGCGTCGCGACGCCGGCGCGAGGTGCGCAGGGCGACGGCGACGGCCGCGACGGCGGCGAGCACCAGGCCGATCACCGCGTGACGGGTGCCGGGGCCCTCGGCCTCGGTGGACCGTTCGGCGAGGGTGGCGGTGCCTCCGCCGCCCGCCTTGACGGGTGCGGCGGGCGAGGGCCGGTTGTGGTGGATGACGGTGAGCGTGCCGGTCGCCTTGCCGCCGCTGTCCTCGCACGTCACCCAGACGTCGTAGGAGCGGGGTTCGGCGTCGGACCGGATCCGGGCCTCGGCGTAGAGGCCGTTGTCGTCGGCGGGCCGGAAGTGGGCGACCGAGGCGAAGGCGTCGGAGTTGCCCTTGGCCCGGCGGCCCTTGCCGCAGGCGTCGACCCAGAGTTCCACCTGCCCGCCCGGGGCGATCGTGGACGGGGTGATCGAGACGGTGCCGGTGCGCCGGTCGTCTTCGCCGGCCGGGGCGGCCGGGGATGCCAGCGCGGCGGGTACGGGCACGGCCATGAGCGCGGCCGCCGCCGCTGCACAGAACGTGAGGGGAATGGAACGCATCGTGAACCTCCTACGGGAAGGTTCACGGCTGCGGCGGCGGCCCGCATCCGCAGTCCTCCATTCGGGCGACGCCGGGGCGTCGGCCTGGAGGGCTGCGGATGCCGTCCGTGCAGGTCAGCCACGGTCGGCCCAGGTCAGCCGGGCCGCCCCGGGCCGACCGGATCAGCCGCGCTCGGACTGGGTGGGCTGGTCGGCCTGGTCCGGCAGGTCGACGAGGCTGACCAGGTCGGCGATGGACTCGACGACGTGGGACGGGCCGAAGGGGTAGCGGTCGATGTCGGCGACGGTGGTGAGCCCGGTGAGCACCAGGAAGGTCTGCATGCCCGCTTCCAGGCCCGCCAGGACGTCGGTGTCCATCCGGTCGCCGATCATGGCGCTGGTCTCGGAGTGCGCGCCGATGGCGTTGAGCCCGGTCCGCATCATCAGGGGGTTGGGCTTGCCCGCGAAGTACGGGTCCTTGCCGGTGGCCTTGGTGATGAGGGCGGCGACGGAGCCGGTGGCGGGCAGCGGGCCCTCGGCGGACGGGCCGGTCTCGTCGGGGTTGGTGCAGATGAAGCGGGCGCCCGCGTTGATCAGCCGGATCGCCTTGGTGAGCGCCTCGAAGCTGTACGTACGGGTCTCGCCGAGCACCACGTAGTCCGGGTCGTGGTCGGTGAGCACGTACCCGATGTCGTGCAGGGCGGTGGTGAGGCCGGCCTCGCCGATGACGTACGCCGTGCCGCCGGGGCGCTGGTCGTCCAGGAACTGGGCGGTGGCGAGCGCGGAGGTCCAGATGTTCTTCACGGGCACGTCCAGGCCCATGCGCTTGAGCCGGGCGTGCAGGTCGCGCGCGGTGTAGATGGAGTTGTTGGTGAGGACGAGGAAGGGCAGCCCGGAATCCCGCAGCCGCTTGATGAAGGCATCGGCGCCGGGGATGGGGGTGCCCTCGTGGATGAGGACGCCGTCCATGTCGGTGAGCCAGGAAGTGATGGGCTTGCGCTCTGCCATGTGTCGGGACTCCTGCCGTACGCACTGCGTGCTGGGGGTGCCCGGACCACGCCGTCCCGGCACCCCCCAGCATAATTAGGCGGTGGTGACCTTGACCCCGTCGATCACCCAGTACCAGTTGTTGCTGCCGGTGTAGTGGAACCGGAAGCTGACGTTGGCGGCCCCGGACGGGACGTTCAGGGTCAGGCTCTGGGGCTGTGAGATGACGTCGGAGGTGTAGCGCTTCACCTCGACGGGCGTGCCGCCGTTCCAGGAGGCGAGGATCCGGGCGCTCTGGCTGCCCTCCTGCCGGTAGAGGGTGGTGAGGCCGAGGGTCACGGTGGACTTGCCCGCGACGGTGTACGCCGGGGTGACGAGCGTGGAGTCGTACGGTCCGGAGGACGCCTTGTCGTCCCACTCGTCGGAGTCGGCGACCGCGAAGATCCCGCGCGAGCGGACGTTCAGCTCGCGGGACTGGTCGCGCTGGCTGCGGCTCCAGAACTCGTCGGTGGCGAAGGTCCAGCCGCGCCACTCGGTGACGCCCCCGGTGCCCATCGCGGAGTTCACGACGGACCAGCCGCTGGGCGCGGTACGGGTCCAGCCGAGGACCCCGGCCGGGATGCCGGTCTCGTCGACGCGGGCGGAGAGGGCGGGGTGGAGGGCCTCGAACGGGTCGGTGGAGCGCTGCTGGATCGGCTTGCCGTCCAGGCCCCAGGCGGGGTCGGGGGCGATGCCGAGCTGGTGGAAGACGGTGGCGGCGACGTCGACGAGGCGGGTGTCGGCGGGGCGGGCTCCGGCGGCGATGCCCGGACCCTGGGCGAGGACGAAGGTGCGGCGCTCCTCGATGGCACTGCCACCGTGGCCGCCGGAGTCGGTGTGGCCATGGTCGGTGGTGACGATGACGGTCCAGCGTTCGGTGGAGTAGGAGGGCCGGGCCTTGATCGCGGTGAGGAGGCGGCCGAGGTAGCCGTCCTGGACGTTGATGGCCTGGCGGTAGGCGGCGCTGGCGGCACCGGAGTTGTGGCCGGCGATGTCGGTCTGGCCGAAGTAGACGAAGAGCACGTCCGGGTTCTGGTTCCGGAGGATCGACTCGGTCTCGGCGGCGATGGTGGCGTCGTGGCCGGTGTAACCGTCGCGGTCGCCGTCCAGGACGAGCTTGGCGTCGGCGCCCGGGGTGACGGTGCCCTGGGCGTCCAGGGGCTTCCAGTCGACGGCGGCGTAGGTGGAGAGCTGGGGGCGGACCTGGGCGAGGCGGGCGAGGAAGCCGGGGTACTTCGCGTAGTTCTTCCCGGCGAAGGAGTTCTCCTTGACGCCGTGCTTGTCGGGCCAGACGCCGGTGGAGATCGTCGACCAGCCGGGACCGGACGAGGTGGCGGCCATCGGGTTGGCGTACAGCAGCGAGGTGCCGTACGTCCCGTTCGCCATCATCGACGTGAGGTGCGGGGCCTCGGCGGCGGCGATGACGTCGTGGCGCAGCCCGTCCATGCCGACGACGAGCACCTTGTCCTTGCTGGTGCCGTTAGGGAGCGTGGGCGCGGCGGCGTGGGCCGTGGTGGCGGTGGCGAGCGGGGCGACGGCGACGGCCGTGGCCGCGGCTGCGGTGGTGGCGAGCACGGAGCGTCGGGACAGGGGCGACGACAGGGACCGGGACACGTGATCCTCCAGGGAGAGGGCGGGCCGAACGGGGACGGTACGTGAACTGCCTTCTGGACCAGACCCGTTACCCTTGCGAGATATCGAGGCCGGGTCCAGACCTTCGCAGGAATCCGTGGCCGAAAGGTGGCCGGTCAGCTTCCGGTGGCCGACTTCCAGGCGTCGATGTACGTGTCCAGGTTGGCGCCGATGTCCGCCCAGTCGGGCTCGAAGATCTCCACGCCCTCCATCAGCCCGGCCAGTTCGACGGCGTTGGCGTCGGTGGCCTTGACGTCCTTGCGGGCCGCGAACCCTCCGCCGACCGCGCTGACGTCGCGCTGGGCCTGCTCGGAGAGCATGAAGTCGAGCAGCTTCTTGCCGTTCTCGCTGTGCGGGGCCTTCGCGACGAGCCCGGCCGCGTACGGGAGAGCGAAGCTGGTGGGCTTCCCGTCGCCCTTCGCGGGGAACCAGATGGAGAGGTTGGGCATGTCCTTGGACTGGGCGAAGTTCATCTGGACGTCCCCGTTGGCGACGAGGAGTTCCCCCTTGTCGACTTTGGGGGCGAGCTTGCCGGTGGAGGCGGACGGGCCGACGTTGTTGGTCTGGAGCTTCTTCAAGTAGGCCATGGCGGGCTCCTTTCCGCCGAAGTCGTGCATGGCCTTGATGAGGACGGCGGTGCCGTCGCCCGCGACGCCGGGGGTCGAATACTGGACCTTCTCCTTGTACGCGGGGTCGAGCAGCTCCTCCCAGGTGCGCGGCGGGGTCTTCAGCTCCTTCTTGTTGTGGATGAAGCCGAAGTAGTTGTTCACGACGGAGGTCCACTTGCCGTCGGGTGCCCGGTCGGCGCCGTCGACCTGGTCGACACCCTTCGGTTCGTACGCGGTCAACAGGCCCTTCTTGTCGGCCTGCTGGATGAAGGGCGGCAGGGTGACGAGGACGTCGGCCTGGGTGTTGGACTTCTCGCGGACGGCGCGCTGCACCATCTCGCCGGAGCCGCCCTCGACGTAGTTCACCTTGATGCCGGTCTGCTTCTCGAAGTCCTTGAAGACCTTGTCGTACCAGCCGTCGCCGTTCTCGCCCTTGAGGCCGTCGGCGCTGTAGACGGTGACGGACTTGGCGTCGGAGGCGGCGGAGGAGCCGCCGCAGGCGGTGAGGGTGAGGGCGGTGAGTGCGGCCAGGGGGAGGGCAGTCT
>NZ_JAFEUF010000205.1 GCF_016901035.1 Streptomyces durocortorensis | reverse complement strand
GCGCCTCGAAGCCTCCCGCTCCCCCCGCCACCCCGGCCGCGCTGACGCTGAGCGCACCGCAGCGCGCGGCGGCGGACAAGCGGTGGTGCGAGAAGGTGACGGTGAAGTTCCGCAACACCGGCGGCACCCCGGCGCGCTCGGGGACCGTCACCTTCGCCACGCACATCATCGGCGGGCTCGGCGTCGACTGGGCGACCATCACCTCGAAGCAGCCCCTGCCCGCCCCGATCGGCGCGGGCTCGTCGCGCTCGCAGACGTACACCGTCTGCGTGGAGTCCTGGCGGGTTCCGCTGGGGATGCGCATCGAGACGCAGGACGTCTCCGCCGTGTGGGAGTGACCCCCACACGGCTGGTCTCGGATCAGCGCGCCGTCGTGCCGCCGTGCGGCAGCACCGTCGTACGGCGGCTCGTCAGCCCAGTGCGCGCCTCGTCAGCTCAGTGCCAGCCTCGTCAGCCCAGTGCGAGCCAGGCCACCGCGCCGAGGACGACGACGACCGCGATCACGGCCGCGATCACCCCGACCCTCGGCCCGGACGAGGTCGCCGCGGGCTGCTGCCGGCGCTGCGGCTCGCCCTCGTCGACGAAGGCGCGGAACATCTGCGTGCTGCCCGCCGGGTCCTGGTTGCCCTCGGGGCCCGGCTGAGGGGCGTGGGGGTTGTGTGCCATGGGGCAGGACCCTAGCGAACTCGGGCCCCCGGCCCAACCCCCGGGGCCACCGGGTACCCCGCCCCACCAGCGGCGGCACATCTGAAGATCGTCCGAAAATCGCATGGCCGAAGAAGCCGGAGCCCGGCGGCGCAGGCGCTTGACCTCGACCCGACGGAGGCTTTTGCGTTCCTTTACTTCTGCAAGGCCGTTTTCGTTTGCCTGCAGCAACCAACGGCTTCTATCGTTGCCCTAAGCAACAACATAGTCGTGAGTGTGCTGGGGGTTCCCGTGGCCGCACGGAGTAGTTACGAGGAACTGGCCCGGCAGCTCAGCGCCGTCGGGGCCGTCAAGAGGGGGCTCGCCAGAGCGCTTCCCCCCGAGTGCCCCGCGGGATCCGCCGCCGTACTGACCCTCCTGGACCGGCACGGCGAGATGCGGATCAGCCGCCTCGCCGAGCTGCTGTCCGTGGACATGTCGGTGACCAGTCGCCACGTGGCCCATGTGGCCGACCGCGGCTGGATCGAACGGTCCGAGGACCCGGCGGACAAGCGGTCCCGCATCCTGCGGCTGACCCCCGGCGGCCACGAGCAGCTCGACGAACTGACCCGGCGGACCACCGAGGTGTTCGCCCACAACCTTGAGGACTGGTCCGACGACGACGTCGGCCTGCTCATCGCGCTGCTGTCCCGGCTGCGCGACAGCTTCGCCTGTCGCGGATCCGGCGGCTGCGCCCCCGGACGTCACACCGGCGAGTGCAGGACCCGCCTCGGCGACGAGGCTCACACCCGTACACCTGTGTAACAGAAGCAAATACGCACGGATAAGGAACTCAATGGCTACGACCACACCCACCGGTGTGCGGGGCGGCCACGCCAAGCACGGAGGGCACGGCGGCACCAACGCCTCCGGCGCCTCCGACGGCACGCCGATGACACACCGGCAGATCATGGAGGCGCTGACCGGGCTGCTGCTCGGCATGTTCGTCGCGATCCTGTCGTCGACGGTCGTCTCCAACGCCCTGCCCGAGATCATCTCCGACCTCGGCGGCGGCCAGAGCGCCTACACCTGGGTCGTGACGGCCTCGCTGCTGGCCATGACCGCCACCACCCCGCTCTGGGGCAAGCTCTCGGACCTCTTCAGCAAGAAGCTGCTGGTCCAGATAGCCCTGATCATCTACGTCCTGGGCTCGGTCGTCGCCGGTCTGTCGACCAGCAGCGGCATGCTCATCGCCTGCCGGGTCGTCCAGGGCATCGGCGTCGGCGGTCTCTCCGCCCTCGCCCAGATCGTCATGGCCGCGATGATCGCCCCGCGCGAGCGCGGCCGCTACAGCGGCTACCTCGGCGCCGTCTTCGCGGTCGCCACCGTCGGCGGTCCGCTCCTCGGCGGCGTCATCACCGACACCAGCTGGATGGGCTGGCGCTGGTGCTTCTACGTCGGCGTGCCCTTCGCGGTCATCGCGCTGATCGTGCTCCAGAAGACCCTGAAGCTCCCGGTCGTCAAGCGCGAGGGCGTCAAGGTCGACTGGACCGGCGCGTTCTTCATCAGCGCCGCCGTCTCCCTGCTGCTGGTCTGGGTGACCTTCGCGGGCGACAAGTACGACTGGCTGTCGTGGCAGACCTACGTGATGGTCGCGGGCTCGGTCCTGCTCGGCCTGATCTTCGTGTTCATCGAGTCGCGGGCCAAGGAACCCATCATTCCGCTGCGCCTCTTCCGCAACCGCACCATCACGCTGGCCTCGATCGCCTCGCTGTTCGTCGGCATCGCGATGTTCGCGGGCACCGTCTTCTTCAGCCAGTACTTCCAGCTGGCGCGCGGCAAGTCGCCGACGATGTCCGGCGTCATGACCATCCCGATGATCGCGGGGCTCTTCCTCTCCTCGACCATCTCCGGCCAGGTCATCACCAAGACCGGGCGCTGGAAGGCATGGCTGGTCACCGGCGGCTTCCTGGTCACGGCCGGGCTCGGGCTGCTCGGCACGATCCGGTACGACACCCCGTACTGGCACGTCGCGGTCTTCATGTTCGTCATGGGCCTCGGCATCGGCATGATGATGCAGAACCTGGTCCTCGCCACGCAGAACCAGGTCGCTCCCGAGGACCTCGGTTCCGCCAGCTCCGTCGTCACCTTCTTCCGCTCCCTCGGCGGTGCGATCGGCGTCTCGGCGCTCGGCGCGGTCCTCGGCAACCGGGTCACCCACTACGTCAAGGACGGCCTCACCGCCCTCGGCCCCGAGGGCGCCAAGTTCGGCCACGGCGGTACCGGCGGCGGGGGCATCCCCGACCTGGACAAGCTGCCCGAGCCGTTCCGGCTGGTCATGGAGGCCGCGTACGGGCACGGCGTCGGCGACGTCTTCCTGTACGCCGCTCCGTGCGCGCTCATCGCCTTCATCGTGACGATCTTCATCAAGGAGGTCGCCCTGAAGACCAGCGCCGCCAACGACGCTCCGGCCGCCGCTCCGGCTCCGGTCGAGGCGGAGGTTCCCGTGCCCGCCGCCGTCGGCGCGGCCGGGCTGGTCTCCGAGGGCGCGGCCGGGACCACCCCGGTCGACACGGCGGAAGCCCCTCACGACACCGCCGACGCCGTCCGGGGCACCCCCGTCCACGGTGTGGTGCGCGGCGCGGAGGGCGCCCCGGTCGCCCGTGCGGCCGTCACCCTGATCTCGCTGGGCGGCCGGCAGCTCGGCCGCTCCGTGGCCCGGACCGACGGGGGCTACACCCTGGACGCCCCCGGCTCCGGCAGCTACGTGCTGATCGCCTCCGCCGACGGCTTCCAGCCGCAGGCGTCCACGGTGGTCGTCGGCGACGAACCGCTGGCCTTCGACATCCTGCTCTCCGGTACGAGCGGACTGGCCGGAGTGGTCAGGGCCGCCGAGTCCGGCGCGCCCGTCGACGGCGCGATGGTCATCGTGACCGATGTCCGGGGCGACGTGCTGGCCACCGGCGCGTCCGGCCCGACCGGTGAGTTCGCCTTCGGCGAGCTGATCCCGGGCTCCGTGACCGTCGCGGTCAACGCGGCCGGCTTCCGTCCGCTGGCGCTGCCGGTGGAGATCGGCGGCCAGGGCGTCACCCGCGTCGAGGCAGCGCTGCGGTCCGGTGCGCTCGTCCAGGGCGTCGTGCGGGCCGGGTCCGCCCGGGGTCCGCTGTCCGACGCCCGGGTCACCCTGATCGACGCGGCGGGCAACGTGGTCGCCACCGCGACGACCGGCGAGGACGGGGCGTACGCCTTCACCGACCTGGACGCGGGCGAGTACGCGGTCATCGCGACCGGCTACCCGCCGGTGGCCGGATCGCTCACCGTGAGCGGCCCCGGCGTCGACGGGCACGACATCGAACTCGCCCACCCGGGTGAGTGACTGATCCCTCCGGTACGGGCACGCGTGCGACTTGAGGGATGTACGCGAGCACGTGAAGGGATCGCGAAGACCCCTGGTCGGACGGCACTTCCAGCGGAGAGGCTGTCGCGACCGGGTGGGAAGGGGCCCCGGTGGCGGGTACGGCAGGCAGGGGACGGCCCGCCGCACCCGCCCCGGGGCCCGACTCATGTGCCCCACGGGCCGGAACCGGCCACCGCGGGTCATCGAGCTAGGGCTTCTAGGAGAGATACGGGATGGGACTTCGCGCACAGGTACGGACGCGGGACGGCTGGGCGGTCCAGCACGCCGTCGTGACGGTCACCGACATGACCGGCGCCCAGGTGCTGCGCGCCGCGGCCGACGAGGACGGGGCCGTCCGCACGGACGGTTCCCTGGCGGCCGGCGCGTACACGGTGATCGTCACGGCGGTCGGGTACGCCCCCGCCGCCTCCACCGCCCTCGTCACCGCGAGCGGCCGGATCGAGGCCGGGCAGATCGTGCTGGCCCGGCAGGGCGGGGTGGAGCTGCCGCCGCCGGGCGCCTGGTCGCTGGACCCCGCGCACTCCTCGGTCGGCGCGGTCGCCCAGCACCTGGGGATCTCCAGCGTGCACGGCCGCTTCACCGACTTCGGCGGCCGGATCGAGATCGCCGAGGACGCCTCCCGCTGCCGGGTCGACGCGGTGATCAGGGCGGCCAGCATCGACACCGGCAACGGCATGCGGGACAAGCACCTGCGCTCGCCGGACTTCCTGGACGTCGACCGGTACCCGGAGATCGCCTACAGCTCCACCGCGCTGGACCCGGCGGGCCCCGACCGCTGGACCGTGCACGGCGAGCTGACCATGCACGGCGTCTCGCGCCCCGTCGACCTGGACCTCAGCTACCTCGGAACCGGGCCCGACCCGTGGGGCGGGGTGCGCGCGGCCTTCCACGCCACCGCCGAACTGCGCCGCGACGACTTCGCGATGAACTACAACCAGGTCGTCCAGGCGGGCATCTCCGCGATCGGCACGACCCTGCGCGTGGAGCTGGACATCCAGGCGGTGCAGGGCGAGGCGCTGCCCATGGCGTGACCCGGGTCCGCGTCGCGCCGTCGTGGGGCGAGGCGCTGCCCGGGTGGCCCTCGGGCCGGGTCGTGGGGCGAGGCGCAGCCCGGCCAGGGGTCCGGCCCGGTCGTAGGGTGGTGGGCATGGCACCGAACATCGCGACCAACACCGCCGTGGAGCTCGACGAGTTGCTGGCGTTCGTACGCCCCCGGCACCGGGCGGTCCTGCTCACCACCCGGTCCGACGGCCGCCCCCAGGGCTCCCCGCTGACCTGCGGCGTGGACGACTCGGGGCGGATCGTCATGTCGACGTACCCCGAGCGCGCCAAGACCCGCAACGCCCGGCGCGACGAGCGGGTCAGCGTGATCGTGCTGTCGGACGAGTGGGACGGGCCGTGGGTGCAGGTCGACGGTTCGGCGGAGGTGCTCGACGCCCCGGACTCGGTCGAGCCGCTGGTGGAGTACTTCCGGGACATCTCGGGGGAGCACCCGGACTGGGACGAGTACCGGGCGGCGATGCTGAAGCAGGGCAAGTCGATCATCCGGGTCACCCCGGAGCGCTGGGGCCCCGTCGCCACCGGCGGCTTCCCGGCCCACCTGGCCCCGGGGAGCTGATCCCGCGATGAGCGAGAGCTCCGTACGACCCCGCTCGCTCCTCGCGTGCGGGCTGCCCCTTCCGCCCCCGCCGCTGCCCGCCCCCGGTGCCCTGGAGCAGGCCCGGCTGTTGGTCGCGCCTTCGCTGGACGCCGGCCTCGTGCGGGAGTTGGAGCGGATCACCGGACGGCGGGCGGAGCCTCTGACGGACGTTCCGCCCCCGTCCGACGCGCCCCTCTTCTGCGTGGGCGACGCACTGCCCGACGCCCTGCGGACGGACCGGCTGCTCTGGTTCCACAGCGTCAACGCGGGGACGGACCCGCTGCTCGCCGCGGGCCCCTGGCCCGCCTCCGCGCTCCTGACCCGGACCGTGGGCCGGATGGGCGAGCGCATCGCCCAGTACGTCCTGGGCTGGATGCTCGCCGAGGCCCAGTCCGTACCGGAGTTCGCCGAGCAGCACGCCCGGGCGCACTGGGAGCGCCTCCCCTCGGAGCTCGTCGCCGGACAGACCGCCCTGATCTACGGCACCGGCCGCATCGGCGCGGCGGTGGGGCGGCTGCTGGCGGCCTGCGGGGTACGGACCGTGGGCGTCGCCCGCACCACGCGGTACGGGCCCGAGCCCGGCACCGACCGCACGGTGCCGCCGGGATTCGACCGGGTGATCGGGGCCTCCGAGGACACCGAGGCGCTGGGTGAGGCCCGCTGGGTGATCTCCACCCTGCCGTTGACGGCCGCCACGGAGGGATTCTTCGGGGCCGCCCGGCTCGCTGCGGTGCGCGGGTCGACGTTCGTCAACGTGGGGCGGGGCGCGACCGTGGATCTGGGGGCGTTGGAGACCGCGCTGCGGGAGGGCCGGGTGCGGCGGGCGGTGCTGGACGTGCTCCCGGTCGAACCGGCCGCGCCCGAAGACCCCGTGTGGCGGCTGCCCCGTACGGTCATCACCTCGCACTCCTCGGGGATCACCACCGACGAGGACGTGCTCGGAGACTTCACCGCCGCCTGGGAGTCCGTGGCGGCGGGGCGCCGACCCGAACTGACGGTGGACGTGGTGCGCGGCTACTGACCCCGGGGCCGCCCGGCAGCCCAGGAGCGCGTGGGGCGCGGCTACTGAGCCGGGGTTCCGGTCCGGTCGCGGACCGCCTCGATGCCCGCGATCACCAGGTCCAGCGCGAAGACGAAGTCCCGCTCGCGCATCTCCTCGACCGTCTCACCGCCCCGGGCGGACATGATCTCGTCGGAGTAGTCGGAGATCTCCCGCAGGTGCGGCTCCGCCCGGATCGTGCCCATCGCCTGCTGGTGGTACTCGTCCTGGGTGAGCCCGGTCGCGTCGCACCGCGCCTTGAAGTTGCCCTCGACGGTGCCGAATCCGTACACGAACTGGAAGACCGCCGAGAGCGCGCCCGTCTGCCGTTCCAGGGGCAGGCCGGTGTCCCGGATCACGTCCTGGACGGCGTACGAGAACAGCATGGAGTTCGGGCCGATGTTGAGGAACGTCCCGGCGAGCGGCGAGATCCAGATGTGGCGGACGAGGAGTTCGCGGTAGCTGCGGGCCAGTTCCCGCAGCCGGTCTTGCCAGTCGGCGTCCTCGCGGGGCCGGTCGATCTCGGCGTACACCGAGTCGAGGGCCAGCTCCAGGAGGTCGTCCTTGGTGTCGACGTACCAGTAGAGGGACATCGCGGTGACGTCCAGCTCGGCGGCGAGCCGGCGCATCGAGAACTTGGCGAGTCCGTCGGCGTCCAGCAGCCGCACCGACGCCTCGGTGATCCGGTTGCGGTCCAGACCCGCCGGGGACTCGGTGCGGCGCGAGCGGGAAGGGGCCGTGCGGCCCAGCCAGACGCTGGTTCGCACGGCGGCGTCCTTCGAGCCGCCGGACGACGCGGAAGCGGGAGCGGGAGCGGCAGAAGAGACTGATTCGGGCGCGGGCGCAGCGTCTGACGTCGGCTCAGACGCGGAATCGGGTTCGGAACCGGGCCCGGACACCATGGCGCACTCTCCTCGTCGTGCTCGGATCGGCCCCCGAGCGGTCCTGCCGAACGCCGGGCCGTGCGGGCCCGCCGGAAGACCGCGTACCGGACGCTGACGGTCCGGTACGCGCGTCATCTCCGATGCTATGCCGCCGGTCCCGCCGCGTCTGCCCGGTCCCCCGCCGACGACTCGCCGGCCTCCGGTTCCTCAGCCCTCGCTTCCCCGGCCTCCTGCCCCTTCGTCCCCGCCCGAACCGACCCGGCTGCCGCCTCCACCAGCTCGCCCCGGCGCAGCAGCAGCGCGCCGAGCAGCCCGCCCGCCAGTACCGCCACCGCGCCGACGAGCTGGCTGGTCTCCAGCCCCGCGGAGAACGCGTCCTTGATCTGCTCCCGGGCGGCGGGCCCGTCGGCGGCGGCCAGGGCCGCGGGCAGTGAGGCGGCGCCGACGGCGGCCGGGACGAGCGCGGCGAACCGGGCGTTGAGGACCGCGCCGAGGACCGCGACCCCGAGACCGTTGCCGAACTCCGCGAGCATGCCGTTGACGCCCGCGCCGACCCCGGCCTTCTCCGGCGGGATGGCGCTCATGATGGCGTTGGCCATCGCGGGCATCGCGAGGGCGACGCCCGCACCCATCACGATCAGGCCGAACAGCATGCCGCCGTACCCGCCGTCGCCCCCGCCGAGCACCGCGATGGCAACGAGACCGGCCGCCAGGCAGCTCATCCCGGCCGCGATGACGGCGGGCGTGCCGAACTTCCCGACCGCCCGCGCGCCGACGCCCGTGAGGTTGAGGGCGACCACGGTGAGCGCCATCGGGGCCGTCCGCAGACCCGCCTCCAACGGGCCGTACCCGAGGACGAACTGCAGGTGCTGGGTGAGCAGGAAGAGCGAGCCGGTCATCCCGAAGGCGACCAGGATCGCGCCCGCCACCGCGCCGACGAACTTCTGGTTCCGGAAGAAGTGCATGTCGAGCATCGGGTTCGGGATGTGCAGCTCCCACAGCACGAACCCGGCCAGCACGGCGATGCCGAGGAACGCCGTCAGCAGCACCCGGCCGGAGCCCCAGCCGTGCTCGGGCCC
Source organism: Streptomyces durocortorensis (assembly GCF_016901035.1). Taxonomy (GTDB): domain Bacteria; phylum Actinomycetota; class Actinomycetes; order Streptomycetales; family Streptomycetaceae; genus Streptomyces; species Streptomyces durocortorensis. The sequence goes on along the minus strand of NZ_JAFEUF010000205.1, from coordinate 3,868 downwards.
GGAGATGATCGCGAAGACGGCGGCGGTCATACCGATCGTGGAGAGCAGCGCGCCCAGCAGGTCGGGCCGGTCGCCCTGCGTGACCTTGGACTCCGGTACGAGCCGGGCGACGGCGACGAGACCGAGCAGCGCGACCGGGATGTTGATGAGGAAGATCGCGCCCCACCAGAAGTGGTCGAGGACGAACCCGCCGAACAGCGGGCCCGCCGCGAAGCCGAGGGAGGCGACGGTGGACCAGATGCCGATCGCCTTCACCCGCTCGGTCTCGTCGAAGATCTGGACCACGACGGCGAGCGTCGTCGTGAGCAGCAGCGCACCGCCGACGCCCATCCCGGCACGGGCCGCGATGAGCTGGCCGGAGGACTCGGCGAGCCCGGCCACGAGCGAACCGACGCCGAACAGGGCGAGGCCCACCATCAGCATCTTCTTCCGCCCGTAGCGGTCCGCCGAGCTGCCCGCGGTGAGCAGCAGGCCCGCCTGGACGAGCGAGTAGGCGTTGATCATCCACTGCACGTCGGCGGTGGACGCGTTCAGCTCCGAGGTGAGGGAGGGGATCGCGACGTTGAGGACGGTGTTGTCGAGCAGCACCACGAGCTGGGCCAGGCAGATGACGCCGAGGATCAGCCAGCGTTGCCTATGCCCCTGGTGGGAGAGGTCGGGTCGCTCTGCGGCGGGCGCCGTCATGCGGGCTCCTTGGGCTCCATGGGTGGGTGGCCCGTGGTGGTGCGGCCGCTGGTTGTACGGCGTACGGGACTCTGTCTTGTACACCGTAAGTCAGTCCTGTACGACGTACAAGTCGATTTCTTTCGAGCCGGACCGGTCGCGCCGCCGGGATCCGAGGGGTGGCCCGGCGGTACGGTTCTCGACGCTTACCTGACAAGTCTTCTGACAAAGTGCGCGATTTCCGGCCCTTGGGAGAGCCATGTCGCTGCGTCGCCGCTCGTTCCGTGTCCCTCAACTGCTCCTCGCCGCCTCCCTCCTGGGGGCGCTCCTCGCACCGCCCGCCGCTGCCGCGTCGGCCCACCGCTCCCCTTCCGGTGAACCGGGCGGGACCGGCGGGACCGGCGGCCGGGGCCTGCCGCTGCGGGTCGCCACGTACAACATCCACGCCGGCGCCGGCCTGGACGGCGTCTTCGACCTGGACCGTCAGACGAACGAACTCCGTTTGCTGGACGCCGATGTGATCGGCCTTCAGGAAGTCGACCGGCACTGGGGCTCCCGCAGCGAGTGGCGGGATCTCGCGGGCGAGCTGGCCCGGCGGCTGCGCATGCACGTCTCCTTCGCGCCGATCTACAGCCTGGACCCGGCCGAACCGGGCGGCCCCCGGGCGGAGTACGGGGTGGCCGTGCTGTCGCGGCACCGGACCGTGAGCGCCGAGAACCACGAGATCACCCGCCTGTCGACCCAGGACCCGAACCCGGCCCCGGCCCCCGCCCCGGGGTTCGGCGAGGTCGTCGTACGGGTGCGGGGGCTGCCGGTGCACGTGTACGTGACCCACCTCGACTACCGCCCGGACCCCGCCGTCCGCGTCGCGCAGGTCGCCGACACCCGGCGGATCATGGCCGAGGACCGGGGCCCGCAGATCCTGCTCGGCGACTTCAACGCGGAGCCCGCCGCCCCCGAACTGACCCCGCTGTGGGGGGAGCTGACGGACGCGGACCCGGGCGCGCCGACGTTCCCGGCACTGGACCCGGTCAAGCGGATCGACTTCGTGGCGGTGTCGAAGAACAGGATCGGCGTGCGAAGGGCGTGGGTGCCGGAGAGCGTCGCGTCCGACCACCGGGCGGTGGTGGCGGACCTGCTGTTACGGAAGTGACGGCGGGGACTGTGAGGAAAGTGACGGCAGGGACTGTTACGGAAGTGACGGCACGGACGGGAGCACGGGCCGGGGCGATGAGTTCGGGGCGCTCCGGAAGTCTCCTTTTCTGGGCTCGAACGCGCCCTCCTTACCGAGGGCCGCCGTGAAAGACCACCCTGCACCGGACGGACGAAGGATGGTCATGACCAACACCACCCTGCACGAACTGCTCGACGCCCACATCGCCAGGGGATCGATGCCGGGCGCGGTGGCCCTGGTCGCCCAGGGCGATCGGGTCGAGGTGGCGTCGGCCGGGACTGCCGGCCTCGCCGGGTCCGCGCCGATGCGGCGGGACTCGCTCTTCCGCATCGCCTCGATCACCAAGCCCATCGTGGCGGCGGCCGCCATGACGCTCGTCGAGGACGGCCTGATCGCCCCGGCCGACCCGGTCGCGGCCTGGCTGCCCGAGCTGGCCTCGCCGCTGGTCGTACGGACCCCGAAGAGCCCGGTCGAGGACGTGGTGTCGGCCGTCCGCCCGATCACCCTCCTGGACCTGCTGACCTTCCGGGCCGGCTACGGCTTCCCGTCCGACTTCTCGCTCCCGGCCGTCGCCCCGCTGTTCGCGGAGCTGAAACAGGGCCCGCCGCAGCCGCAGGCGGTCCTTCCGCCGGACGCCTGGATGGCCGAGCTGTCCCGTATCCCGCTGCTGCACCAGCCGGGCGACGGCTGGCTCTACAACACATGCTCCGACATCCTCGGCGTGCTCATCGCCCGGGTCGCCGACCGCCCGCTGCCCGCGTATCTGGCGGAGCGGATCTTCGAGCCCCTCGGCATGAAGGACACCGGGTTCTGGGTGGAGCCCGCCGCGCTGGACCGGTTCACCGGCTTCTACCGGGCCGGGGCGGGCGGGGACGAGGACGGTAGCGATGGTGGCGGCGGTGGCGGTGGCGGCGGTGGAGAGCCCGAGCTGGTCGACGCTCCGGACGGGCAGTGGAGCAGCCCGCCCCCGTTCCCGTCCGGCGCCGGAGGCCTCGTCTCGACCGTCGACGACTGGTACGCCTTCGGCCGGATGCTGCTCACCGAGGGCCTGAACGACGCCGGCGACCGGGTGCTGGCCGGCGAGTCCGTCCGCCAGATGATCACCGACCACCTGACCCCGGAGCAGCGCGCCGCGAGCGGGCTGTTCACGGAGGGCCAGGGGTGGGGGTTCGGCGGGGCGGTGGACGTCGAGATCGCGGCCCCCTGGAACGTACAGGGCCGCTACGGCTGGGTCGGCGGCACCGGCACCACGGCCCACGTCATTCCGTCCACCGGCACGGTCGCCGTCCTCCTCACCCAGATGGAGATGGGCGGACCGGCCGCGCCCGAGGTGATGCGGGACTTCTGGACGTACGCGGCCGGGTTCTGACCCTTTGCGCCGAACCCGGCCGCGTACGCCCCCTCCTTCAACTCACCGGCTGCGTCAGGTCGTAGAACGTGGTGCTGCCGACGGTGACCTCGGTGAAGTTCTCCGTCACCCAGGAGGAGATCTGGGAGGAGGTGCCGGAGGAACCCCCGGGGCCGCCGCCCATTCCGCCGCCCATTCCGCCGCCCGAGACGAAGTAGTGGATGCTGCCTTCCGCCACGTACTTCTTGAACTGGGCGAGCGTCGGCGACGGGTCGCTCCCGTTGAAACCGCCGATCGCCATCACCGGTTCGCCGGTGGCGAGTTGGTAGGCGGCCGCGATCTGCGCGCCGACGGCTGCGGCGACCCAGGTGTAGTCGTCCGCGCCCTTCGTCAGGAGCGCCTTCGCCTCGGCGTCGACGGACGCACCGTTGAGCAGGCCGCCCATGCCGCCGCCTCCTCCGCCACCACCGCCCCTCATGCCTTCGCCGAAGGGCGTACCGGTACCGCCGGGGGAAGTGGGCATGCCCCCCGGCGCGTTGCCCTGCTGATTCCCCTGGCTTCCCTGATTCCCCTGGTTTCCCTGCCCCTGGGCCCGGGCCTGGTTCTGCCCCTGTGCCTGCCCGGGCGGCTGCTGCATGCCACCGCGCTGCCCGCCGTCATCCTCGTCGGGTCCACCGGGTCGG
>NZ_JAFEUF010000204.1 GCF_016901035.1 Streptomyces durocortorensis | reverse complement strand
CCTGCCGCGGGGGAACGCCCCTCGTGCGCGGGGGCCTCTCTACCGCGGCGCCCCGCGCCGTGTTCGAGAGGTTTCCCTTCCGCGTTGCTCCAGGGAAACGAGGCTGCTGATGCAACCTCAGGCGGTTCCGGTTCCCGGAACCTTGAGGGCCCGTCCGCTGCGCTCCCTGGCCTTTACCCGCTTCGCGGGGCTGGCTACAAGGAGGGGTCGGGTGCTTCCTCCGGGGAGAACTTTCGGGGAATCCGGATTCAGGGGTGGTGCCTCTTGGAGTGGAGGATTCTGAAGCTGGTGTCGTTGGACGGCCCGTCCCGGTTCGTGCACCGGACCGTGCTTCGCGTCGCAATCCGCAAGATCGTCACCGATGCCGAGATCTGCCCGACAACGTGGTGCCCTGCCTGATCCGTGGGCGCCTTCCACCTCGCCCGGCGCCATCAGGACGCCAGCGCAACACCGACGCGGGCGGGCGAAGCCGTGCACCACAGCGGGACGTGGCCCGACAGGTGGGGTGTTCCCCACACCTGCACTACTGCTAAGTGGCGGCATAGTGCAGGTCACCGAAGTCCGCGCCCGCAATGACCTGGCCAAGGCCGTCTGAAGAACGGGGGCGGAATCCCGCCCGGAGTTGCTGATAGCAGACGAAGAGGGTGCGTAGGTGACATTTTCGGCTGTTGCTGGCTGAACTTCTTCTGTCCATGGCGTAGTGACTGGTGGTAGGAACATCGGGGTCAGGGTTCCGTTTCATGTACGACCGGGGGGTCGATGAGCACGTCGGAGCGGTTCTCTGCGTTCCATGCTGAGCCTCTCTTTCATGAGCTACCCAAGCCTGCGCAGACGCCAGTGACAGTGGTGGCCCCCATGATGGCAATGCCGCCCACGCTGACGCCCAAGCAGATCCTGGTACACCACTCGGCTGACCAGTGGGAGGAGTTCGTCTACGAGTGGGTGAGCGCGCTCAAGGAGGCCGAGTACGTGGACGTGGTAGGCATGGGGGGAGCCAACGACGGGGGTGCGGACATCGCCGCGTTCCTGACCAGGGACAAGACCGACGGTCCTTGGCACTGCTTCCAATGCAAGCACTACGGCAAGGCCATCGGCGCCGCTACCGCGTACCCGGAAATCCTCAAGATCCACTCTGCGGTGGCCAAGCAGAAGTACAAGGTGCTGCCTGAGCGGTACGTCTTCGTCGCTCCGAAGATCGGGGGGTCGTTCGCCCAGCTTCTTACAAAGCCGTCAGCTCTTCGGACGGGATTCTTCGAGTGGGTGGCGAAGAACATGGGGAAGCTGGACAAGGAGTACGGCGAGGATCCCCTGCAGCAAGCGCTGGACCTGGCAAGCCGGTCGGACTTCTCCCGGTTCGAGGCCGGCAACCTCGACAGGATCCTGGAGGTGCATTCCAGGACGCCGCAGCATGTCAGGCGGTTCGGCACGCGCCTGCCCGACCGGCCCGCCATCCCCGCGGCGCCGCCCGAGCATGCACCGAAGGAGACCCGGTACATCCAGCAGCTGCTGGATGTCTACTACGAGAAGTGGGGGTGCTCGCCAAGCTCCCCGGCCGAGGCACACGCCCATCACAGAGCGGGGCCGAACCTTCGGCGGCAGCGGGAGGCGTTCTACTGCGCCGAGGCAGCTGCGTATGTTCGCCCGTGACAGCGTGCCTGAGGGGACGTTCGAGTCCCTGCAGAGCGATGTGTACAGCGGGGTCTCGGAGGTGGAGGAGGACGACTTTCCCACCGGATACGCGCGTTTGAAGGGTGTGCTCGCCGCCGCGCGGGACATGCCGCTGGGGCCCAATGTGCTGATCCACTATGTGAAGCCCGAGGACCGTAAAGGGATTTGCCACCAGCTCGCCAATGAGGACCGTCTCACATGGGTGCAGGAGGAGTTGTGAATCCTCTGAACAGTCCGCTCGAAGTCGGCATGCGTGCCCTGGTCCTGCTCACGCGCAGGTTCCCCAAGCCGCTGGACCTGGCCGAGCTGGTGTACCTGGATCACGTCATGCTGCACAGCGGTGAGCTGAACGGTCCGCCCAGTCTCCATCCCACGCTGCCGGCGGGGCCGGGCGAGCTGGCGATGCGGCGTCATCTGATCGAGCAGGGCCTGCGCGTGTTGATGCGGGCAGGGCTGGCAGACGTGGAGGCTGGTGAGGAAGGACTGCTGTATCGGGCGAGCGAGGAGGGTCCTGGTTTCGTCGACCTCCTTGAAGCTCCTTACGTCGCCGCTCTTAGGGACCGGGCCGCGTGGGTAATCGCCGCCCGGTCGTCCTCCGGACTGGATGTGCGTGCTGCGACGAGGGCCATCACCGACCGGTGGGTCCGAGATTTCGATTCCCAACTGCCGCCTTCGGGAAGTGACCATGCCTAGCATCCGGCTCCTGCACCTGACGTTCGCCGGCTCCGGCCGGGAGCGGGCACAGGTCGTCTTCGGCGAGAAGCTGACCGTCATCTACGGCGCCTCGGACACCGGCAAGTCGTTCGTCACCGAGGCAATCGACTACATGCTGGGCGCGCGCAAGCTCGACCTCATCCCCGAGGCCGAGGGGTACTCGCAGATCTTCCTCGGCCTTTCCCTGCCCGACGGCAGTGTCATCACGCTCATGCGCGGCCCTCAGGCAAGCCGGGTCCATGTCTTCGACGAGGATGTTCGGGACTTGGTCTACCGGGCACCAGACCTCGATCTGAGTGTGAGCGCCAGGGGCTCGAAGAACATCTCCCGCTATCTGTTGGAGAAGCTCGGGCTCGAGGGCACACTGATCGCGACGAACGACACCGGCGGCACCAAGCTGGTTGGGTTCCGTGACCTGCTGCACCTGTGTCTGATCAGCGAGACACGGATGGTGTCGAAGGTTCCGCCGGTCCTGCGCTCCACCGGCACCAGCGGGCAGACCGCCCTCAAGTCGGTTCTGAAGCTGCTGCTGACCGGCCAGGGAGAGCCGGTGACCGACGCCAGGCCGAACGCGGCACAGCGGAGGCTGCAGAAGGGCAAGATCGGGCTGCTGGACGAACTGATCCTCGACCTTCAGCGCCAGCTCGATCCGCACCGCGGGAACGAGGGCGAGCTGGCGGCGCAGCTGCACCGGCTGCTCGCCCACCAGGACACCGTCGCGACTTCCCTGCGGGAGATCACCCTGCGGCACACGGCCGCCGCGGGGCGCCGGGCGGACGTTGCCATCATGCTCGGTCAGTACGACCAGCGTTTGGCGGAGATCGACGACCTTCTCGGACGGTTCGGGCTCCTGCGCAGCCAGTACGAGTCCGATCTTGCTCGCCTGGCCATGGTCAGTGAAGCAGGCAACCTCCTGGGGTACTTCCGCACCGGGGCGTGTGTCTTCTGTGGCGCCGATCCAGAGCACCAGACGGCAGAGCACGATCAGGAGACGACCGCCCTGCACGCCGCGGTCGCGGCCGAGGACGGCAAAACCCGTCACTTGCTGTCCGACCTGCGTCTGACCATTGACGATCTCCAGATCCAGCGCGAGGGCGTTGCCGGACAGCGTGAGAACTGCGCCGCCCAGGCCGAGCAAGCCGATCTCGAGATCGCCCGCATCACAGAAGAGCTGCTCCCGGTCGAGAACCTGGCCTCGGAAGCGATGGCCGCTCGTTCACGCCTCGAGAAGGAGCTCGGACTCCACAATCGGATCCAAGAGCTTCAGGAAGTCCGCGACCAGCTGGTAGCCGACGGTGCTGTCCCCGGCGGGCGCCCCACAAGCAGCATTCCCGCTGGCGCCGTCGCCGCTTTCGACCGCGCCGTCGAGCGGGCCCTTCATGCCTGGCATGTCCAGCTCCGCAGTGTGTCCTACGACCAGTACACCGCGGAACTGTTCGTGGGCGACCGTGGCCGCGTCGGCCACGGCAAGGGCATGCGAGCGGTTCTTCACGCCGCCTTCGCCGTCGGTCTGGCCGACTACTGCCTCGGCGAGGAACGCATCCATCCCGGGTTCATCATCCTCGACTCCCCTCTGGTCACCTACCGGCAGCCTGTCGCCGCGCGCCGCACCGACGACGAGAACCTGCCCGACAGCGTCAGCGACTACTTCTACCGCGACCTGTTCCACCGGTTCACCGGCCAGGCGATCATCGTGGAGAACACCGACCCACCAGCCGACATCACCGGGGAAGCACAGGTCTACATGTTCAGCCGCGACCCCGATGACCACCGCTTCGGGTTCTTCCCTGTCGGGGCGGCTCGGGGCAGCGACGTGAGCGAGAGCTAAGTCTGCTCGTCCCGTCGAGGGCGCCTGAGCCTGTGCGGCGGAAGCTGTCTGCAGGTGATTGGGGCGGTTCCATGGTGCGGCGGATGCATGTGAACGATGTCTGACAGTGAGGTGGGGGCGCAGCGCATTCGACCTGCGCTGCCCCGCTGTCCGCGTCCGGTCTGGGCTACGCCAACATGCTGTTCATCGTCACCGTGATGGCGGAGCTAGTGGTGCTATCGCCACGCATCGCCTGGTCTACATTGCCAGGTGAGTCGGCCGGGGGGCGAGGAGGGGGCGGACGTGGCGAACGGGTTGCGGTCGACCGCATACGACTTGGGTTACACCTTCACACTCTGTGAAGGTATCCGGCCGCAGGATCTACTGGTGCGGATGGGCGCAGAGCCGCATCGCCTCCAGGAGCTGTCCGACGATGTGGTGGCCGAGCTCCAGATGCGACCGGAGGATGGTCATTTGAATGACCTCGACTTCCTCGACTGGGAGGACGAAAGCCTGGTATCACGGCTGACCGAGGGTGGGTTCCTCTCACATCCGGAAGCTATCGTTCGCGCTGGCGCGGTTCCTGGCTGGGCCTATGCCGTCGAGAACATCACCAACCGTGCCCCTGCCCACCTGGCGGCGCTATCGCAAGGAACTCGCGCATACACCGTGTTCCGCAGTGTGAACGGCGAACACGAGGTCGGCTATGCCGTCGACGGCCAGGTACTGGCCTACTACAAGCCGGTCGTGCGCCATATGGCAGAACCCGACGAGCGTAGGGTGCCAGGCTTCGAATACTCCGGCGAGGAACCTCCCGACGTTGCCTTTCTGCGCTTCCTCGAGATCGAGCACGGCATCCATGTCTCGTGGGAGGACTTCCGGGCTCCGCTTAACACCGCCGCCTTCGCGTAGGCCAATGGTCTGGCCGTCAAAGCTGCTTGCACCGGCAACGTCACCTGCCGGGAGACCTGTCGCCGCCGACAGAGCACAGACCTTCTCCTGCGCAGAGTCTTCGCTCCTCCACGCGTCTTCCGCCCAGGCGACTTCTGGGTGGTGTCAGTGGTGTTCGGCATAGTGCCCCGCATGATGATCAATGAATTCGACGGCGTGGACTGGGAGTCCATGGGCCACGCCTATGGTCCGGCGAGCGACGTTCCCGGCTGGCTGAAAGGGATGGCCTCGGCCGACCCTGGTGTGCGGGACAAGGCGTTCAGCGACTTCTACAGTGCGGCGCACCATCAGGGGGATGTCTATCCGTGCACGGCGGCCAGCCTGCCGTTCCTGTTCGAGATGGCCGACAGCCTCGCGACCCCTGACCGGGGCTCGGTCATCGAGTTGCTGCTCAGCATCGGGCAAGAGTGCCGGGATATGGATCCCGAAGGGGTGTACTTCACGCCGGTCGGCACCGAGTCCAGAGCCCATGTGGACGCGTTGGCGTTGATAGGTGAGCGTGCCGAGGTGTTCGTCCGCTGGGTGATGGACCCGGATGAGGAGGTGCGGCGGCCCGCGATCGAGTGCCTGGGGCTCTTCCTCGCCGACAGTGCACGCGCGTTGGAGGTCCTTGGCAGTCTGCTTCCCAGAAGCAGCATGGTGCAGCAGCTGTTCGTTGTGAGGGCGGTGGCTACGGTGGCACTGCGGGATGCGGCCGTGCACGGTGCGACCGCCGGCTGGCTGGAAGATCTGGCCGGTGACACGGCACAAGTGCCCGAGGTGCGGCTCGCTGCTCTCGTTCACCGGGTCCGGTGCACTCCGGGAGAGCTCGGCGACGCTCTTGTGCCGGCGGCGGTCGGTCTGATCCGTGAGATCGCACCGGAGGAGACCGGCGGGGATGACGATGCGCCCTGCCGGGCCGAGGCGGAGCCGGATGTTGCCGCGGGCACGGAGCCTTCCCCGGGTGTGCCGCCGCAGGTCGCCGCGGCGTTCGAGGATCTGGAGCGGCACGGCCGCGTGCACGCGCCGACGACCTCCCTACTGGAGGCGCTTCACACGGTGCTGGACGATCGTGTGCTGGAGCGCACCGCGTTGCTCTCCGAGCAGTTGTGCAGCGCGGACCCTGGGGTGCGCTACGACGCGATCCGTATGGCCAAGGAGTTGATCGGCCAGTGGCGTGGGGATCACTCCGGCCTGGTGGTGCTGATCGCGGGCTGTCTCCTGCCCGAGGACGCGTACACCTCCGCCGCGGCGGCGGAGGCTCTCGGAGCGCTCGTGCCGGTGAGCGAGCCGGCGCGGGAGGCCCTCGCCGCCTATGTAGAAGCGTGCCGTGCGGAACACGGGCCACGCGTGTGGGGGCCCGGGAGCGGCTGGTCCGCCGCGCTCACCAGGAAGCCGTCAGGGCGCTGGCGTGCCTGGGGGATCTGCGGGCGCTGCCCTGTGTGCTGGAGGCGCTGGACGAGGGCACCGACGCCTGGCGTGCTGTGCAGGTGGCCGGGCATCTGGGCGGCGCGGCCGGTGACCTCACGCCGAGGCTGTCGAAGCTCCTGGCGGAGGTGGACTTCTCGGATGCGTCGCAGTCGATGAGTGCCAATGCTCTGGTGTCCGCCCTGAGAGAGCTGGGTGACCCCGGGTCTGCACCGGTGCTGGCCAGTGCCGTAGCCGCGGCCGTGCGTGAGGAGCAGTGGCATACGGCCGCCTCCGCCCTGAAGGCCCTGGCCTCCTTCGGCCGTGAGGCCGCTTTCGCCCTGGATGTGGTTCGCCCGCTGGCCGACGCGCAGGACGTCACCGTCCGGGCGGCCGCGACCGCGGCACTGTGGGAACTTGAGGGCGATGCGGCCGGCGTCGTGCCGAGGCTGGTTGAGCTTCTTGACACCCACGAGAACGACGAAGCAGCCGCCGTCCTGGGACGGATCGGGCAGGCTGCCGCACCGGCCCTGCCGCGTCTGCGAAAGATGCTGACAGCAGGCTACGAGTGGACCCGGGTCTACGCCGCGACAGCCCTGTGGGACATCGGCGGTGACGCAGAGGCGCCCGCCGTCGTGGGGACGCTCCTGACAGCGTGGGCGGAGAACGACTCGACGTCCAACCATGTCCTGGCCTGCCTGAACCGCATGGGACCGGCCGCCCGGCCGGCCCTCCCCCGGGTCCGGGAAGAGCTCACGCTCCAGCGCCGCAGCGGCCGCTTCCGCGACATCCCCAACGACGAGCACCTGCTGGCGGCCTGCCGCTCCATCACGTCCCGCCTCTGAGTAGCCCCCTGCGGGAAACGTCGGCAGCGCCCCTTCGCCTGCCGACGGGGCCTACTGCCCCGGCATCCGAGCCGCGCACCGCGTCCGCCGGATGGGTGAAGGGGCAGACGGGCGCGAACCGTGCTCACCGGCTGGGCGTCAGGGACGGCATGAAGAAGATCAGCGAGCAGCACATCAGCGAGCCCGGCCTGGTGGTGCAGGACATCACCGCGGCGGACGAGGACACGCTTCGGCTGGTGGTAGCCCAGTTGGAGGAGCGCTGGGCGACATCAGGCCTGGCCCCTGTACGGCGAGTGCCGGGCCGGGCCGGCGTTACGAGCCGGGTGTACGCGGACATCCGCCGCACTGGGGCCGAGGATGGGTGAGGGGTTCGGGCTACTTCGGCGGGCGGCGCCCGGTGAGGTCCTGCCACGCGTTGCGCTCGGCCGTCAGATTGGCGAGGGCTTCCTTGCGGCGGGGGTCGGTGCGGTTGCGGTCCATCACGTCCGCCCGGCTCTGCTCGGCGGTCTTCAGCGGGCCGGTGTCCTTGCGTGCTTCGGCCAGTTCTTCCCGGGCCTGAGCGAGCTGTGCCGGCAGACCGTCGCGGAACCTCTTCTCGGCCGCTGCAGCCGCGTTGATCTTCATCTCGAAACCCCTCACCTGTCCTTCGTCGAAGATCTCGACAATCTCGTCCGGGGCTGTTGCCGGGTCCCGGCGGTGAGGAAGCCGCACCAGTTCGGGGCTGTCGTCGGCCGGGTGGATGTACAGCCACAGATCCCGCTCACTACGGTCGACTCGGGCCTGAAGTCCTGCGAGCGGCAGCTGCCTGCCCTCTGGGAAGATGAGGACCGCGTGCTCGTACAGGACGAGCCCGCCCAGACGTCCCCGTTCCGTGCCCCGGCCGGGATCTTCCAGCAGCGCCACCTCCCGCTTCAGCTTGCCGACGCGCTGTTCGTACTCCCCGCGTACCGAGCCGACCTTCGCGTCCGCCTCGCTGTACGCCCGGCGCTGGTCCTTGTCCACCGCGCGCAGTTCGCTGCGCGCCTGGGTGAGCAGGGCGCGTTCTTCGGCGTATGCCGTGTGGAAGGTGTGGGCCCATGTGCCGGGGAAGAGGCTGCGCCGCCAGGCCGCCCAGATCCCTGCCCCCACCATCAACAGCATCAGCACTCTTACGGCTTCCACCATGTCCTGTCCCCCTGTCCTGTTCTCACGTGCTGGTTCTACCGTCAGCGGCCCGTCGGTGTGCCAGATCAGGCCAAAGAGATGCCTGGCGTACAGGGATGCAGGGATCCCGGTGGGGAAGGAAGCTTCCCCTGGGGTGCCCGGTGCACGGGTTCAGTAGCGGGTGACCGAGCCGGTCTGCCCCAGGGCTTGCTTTTTGGCTTCGGCGGACGGTGCTTCCCGGTCCGGGGCGGAGGAGCTGTTGGTGCGGCGTCGCTACGGAGAGTGGGGGGCGGGGGGGCGGTGGGGCCCGGGGGCGGCGGTGAGCAGCGTCCGGATGGTGCGGACGAAAGGTGATCGCTCTGCAGCTGCTACTACGCCACAACGCTCAGGATCCCCAACACTCACTTACGGTTCTCCGGGCGTGGCTCCGCCCGGTCGGCGTGGCGTCAGTGTTTCCTGCGGCTCGGCCATCCGTAGCGGTAACGCACCCACCAGAGTGCTACGGGAGGGAGAGCGGCGTTGGCCGCCAGCGTGATCCAGAGGTCCCGGTCCCAGGCGTACCGGATGGACAGGAAGGGGATGCTGGCCGCCGTCGCAGCTATCCCCAGGAACAGGGCTGTCTCGCAGGCAGCGCGCGCACGGGCCCAACGGGTGCGCTTGACGAACATCAGCCGCAGCGCGAAGCCGACTGTCACCACTGCGAGGACCCCCGCAGCTGTCGTCGTCCCAAGGGCCAGCTGGGCGTCCTCCAGGCGGTTCCACTGCTGTGTCATGTGCCAAGACTGCCGCCGCGCCTGGCAGCGAACATCCGCTGAGGTACTCAACGCTTCGTCTTCGAGGGGAAGTTACGCCACAGCGGCCGGGATGGGGTCGGGGGCGCACCAGTCTCCGTCGAAGAGGGCGGCGACGAGGGCTGCGTGGTCGGTGGGGAGTTGGCCGTCGCGGTGTTTGGTGCGGGTCTTGGCGAACCAGGGGCCGATCTGGACGGTGTCGCCGTCGACGCGGAGGGTCTCGCGGGCGGTGGGGGCGCGGCCGTGGCGGTGGAGGAAGAGTTCCAGGAGCTGCACGGTCTGGGCGAAGGTGCGGCGGGCGCGGCGCGGGGGTGCCAGGGGGCTGATGGCGGGGGTGAGGCCGAGTGCGGTGAGCAGGTCGCGCTGCCCGGGGTGCAGGGTGGCCCAGCGGACGAGCTGGCGGGTGAGCCAGGAGGTGATGTTGACCCCGGCAATGCGGGTGTCGGGGGTGAGGGCAGCGGGGTCGTTGCCCGCCTCCAGGTGGGTGCGCAGGAGGTGGTACTTGCGGTGCCAGTCCGCGCCATGGGGCAGGCGCCAGTCAGGGGCGATGGCGGTGAGGGCGTCGGTCCGGGCGGGGGTGAGCTGGTCGGTGGTGGCGAGGTGTCGTTGTTCGGCGAGCCACGCTCCGAGCGGGGTGGTGGCAGGGACGGCGAGGTGGCCGTGGGTGCGGTGGTGGTCGGCGGCCGCGGTGAGGCGGGAGCGCCAGGCGGCTTCGTGCTTGTCCCAGATCATGTCCAGGGCGTCGAGTTCGGCGATCCAGTCCGCCTCCAGGCGGCCGGCTTTGCGGGCGTCGCGCATGGCGGTGATGAAGGTGCCCAGGGTGTGGCCGGTGGGGTCGGTGTAGTCGGCGGGGACGTCGAGGTGGCTGTGCTGGTCGTGGTAGGCCTGGGCGGCGGCGAGGCCGAGGCGGCGGGAGCGGGAGGTGGTCGGGTCGCGGGGGTCGAAGGAGACGAGGTCCATGGCCTGGGCGATGCGTTCGGGGTGGACGGTGAAGTCGAAGTGCCAGCGGCGTTCGATGACGTTGCTGGTTTCCTTGGGTAGGCGGTTGGCCTTGTCGGGCAGGCGTTCCAGGATGCGGTGGTCGTGGCTGGCCAGGGCGGAGGCGATCGCCCACACCGGTTCGTAGGCGGAGCCGAGGATGTCTTCGGGGCTGGCGTCGGGCGGGAGGCAGACGGGGACGATCAGGCTGGCGGTCTTGCCGGAGACGTCCAGGCGCAGGGCGCGGCCCAGGGCCTGGACGCAGCGGATGACGCTGCGGGTGGGGTCGGCGAAGACGACGGCGTCGACGCTGGGGATGTCGACGCCTTCGGCGACCAGGCGTGCGTTGGTCAGGATCGCGGTGGTGGCTTGGGCGAAGCGGGTGAAGGTCTTCTCGCGCTGTTGGGGGGTGTCCTCGCCGTGGACGAACAGCGTCTCCGGCCGGGTGTCGGGGATCAGGTGGGGGTCGGTGGCCGCGAGCTGGCGCAGGGTGTGGGGCAGTTCGCGGGCGAAGAGGCGGGCGTCGGAGGTGAGGTTGAAGTAGACCAGCACCTTCTTCAGGCCGTGGTCGGCCATGGCGCGCAGCACGGCCAGGTGCAGGGCGGTGGTGCGCAGGGCCTGGTCCGGCCCCTCCCCCTCGCCGTCGGGGTCGGGTGCTGGGAGATTGATGCGGCGGCGCAGGTCCTCGTCGGTGAGGGTGGGCACCACGATGCGGTAGTCCGGTGCCCGGCCGTCCTCGATCGCCTGGGCCAGCGGATACTCGAAGATCTTTTTCCCGTAGGTCTGTTCGTTGTTCATGGAGTTGGCGAACAGGTCGGCTGCCGGGCCCGGGAGGTTGGAGGTGCGGCGGCGGGGGCGGGTGGTGTCGGCGGACTCGGCCAGGTCGGGGGCGGCGAAGACGCGGCGGGTGGGGGTCATGTAGAGGCGACGGTCGGCCCGGATGCGCTGGTTGTCGTGGACGGCGGCCCACTTCTTGTCGGGCCTTCCGGCGATGCGGTGTGCCTCGTCCATGATCGCGAGGTCGAACGGCGGCACCGCGTATGCGGTGTTGTGGGTTTCCTGGATCTTGTCGAGTGAGTCGTAGGTGCAGATCAGCGTCAGGGCCGGGATCTGGTCTGCCCTCTCCCCCACGACCGACATGAGGGCGGCCAGGGTGACGGGGTCGCTGCTGGACATGACGCGGGCGGAGACCAGGGCGTCGCGGCCGGCGGCGTCCATGGAGGAGACGATCACCATGTGCTCGGTGTGGCCGTCGCGCCTCCATGCCAGGGCGGTCTGGGCTGCCAGGTCGAGGGTGGGCACGACGAACAGGACCAGGCGTGCGTGGAGTTCGTCGGCCACGCGGATGGAGACCAGGGTCTTGCCCGTTCCGGTCGCCGCGACGTACAGCCCCCGTGTCCCGGGGCGCCGCAGATGCCGCGCCACCCGGGAGACGGCTTCCGCCTGGTCGGGGAACAGCGCTCGCTTCTCCGGCAGGCCGGGGGTGGCGGCGACCACGGTCATACAGCACTCCTGAGGGCGGTGCGGGCTGCGGGGGGGGCATCGTCCCGCTGAGTGTTTGCGGCAGGTCTTTCTCGAGAGCCCTGGCCGGTTCACGCTACCACCACCAATCCCTTCAGGTACGGTGAATGTACGTGATTCGAACGCTAGTTGTGCGATTGGTGTGCGGTTCAGGGGTACAGTGGGTGGCGGAGGTTCACCATGTCCGAGTTGTTCGATGCTGTTGACGCGCTCGTCGCGTCCCGGTCTCCGCTGCCGCCGCCCGCCGAGCGCAAGCGCCTGCGGCAGGCCCACGGGCTCACCCTCGAAGAGGTGGCGACCACCCTGGACGTGCGGCGGGCGACCGTCGGCGCGTGGGAGTCGGGTAAAACCGAACCCCGCCCGCCCCAGCGAGAGCCCTACGCCCACCTGCTGAAGCAACTCGCCCGCCTCTACCCCTCCCCCACAACCACCGAGGGCGGCGCCCCGGCCATCCCGACTGCCACGGCACCCGCCGCGCCCTCCGCTCCGGCCGAGGCGGCACCTTCCGCACCTGCGGCGGCGAACGCCTCCGTCCCGGCTCCTGCCGTCCCGGCCCCTGCGGTCACACAGCCGTCGCCGACGGCCGCACAGCGTCCAGCACGCGGCTCACGCCGCCCCGACGCCCCCCGGGCCGCCGCCGCCCACTCCCCCGCGCCCGCAGGATCCGGCCCGTACGCACACGGTCCGCTGCTCGTCCTGGACACTGATGACGAGCAGCAGGTAACCGGCTACGGCACCGGTGGTCTGCTTCTCGATGTGCCGTCCAAGTCCCTTCCCGCCCTGGTGGAATGGGCGCTGGCCGAGGCGCGGGTGGGGGCGGAGAAGCTGCACGCGTCGGGGAAGGACGCCGACCCGCTGCTGGTCCTGACCGCAGCGGCGTGCGAGCGCTACGGCCTGCCCGCCGCCCTGTCGGATGCGGAGCGGTCGGCGGGGCGGCTCCCGGAGGGCCACAAGGTCATCAAGCTGCTGGAGCGGGCGATCAGCACGCGCTGGTGCTGGCCGCCCGACAGGGCGCTCACGGAGTCCTTCGCGCGGTCGGCCAGGC
>NZ_JAFEUF010000203.1 GCF_016901035.1 Streptomyces durocortorensis | reverse complement strand
GCGGTATTGTTCGGAATAAGTTGATGGGGTACGATCCCTTGTCGGCCAGTCTAACGGGGGCCGGGCTCCCGGGGCGGGGAATTCTCGGGCGCTCCCGCGCCCGCGCCCCCCGTCCCGCAGGTGAGGCCGGCGGGGCGCGGGCGCGGGAGCGCCGGAGAATTCCCGGCGCCGGGAGCCCGGCCGCCGTTAGACTGGCCGACATGGGTTCGTACCGCTTCTACTTCTTCCGCTGATTCCCGGCCCGGACGACCGCAGCGCGCCGCACCGCGCGTCCCTCTGAGACGCCCCGGTGCCAAGGTCCTCGTGACGACGTTCTCTCGTGACGATGTTCTGGTGACGTCGACGTCACCCCCGCGCGCCCGCCGCCGTCCCTCCGCCGTCCGGCATCCACGCCCCGCTCCCGCCGCGCTTCCGTGCGCGCCGCCGCGGGCCGTCACCCAGGGAAAAGGCACCCATGCACCCCCAGCGCGACCGCGCTCAACTGGCCATGAAGGACGTCTCCAAGGCGTACGGGGACCGCTCCGTACTCGACCAGGTGACCCTCACCGTCCGGCCCGGTGAGAAGACCGCCGTCATCGGCGAGAACGGCTCCGGAAAGTCCACCCTGCTCCGCCTGCTGGCCGGGGCCGAAGCGCCGGACACCGGTGAGATCACCGTCCGGTTCCCCGGCTCCACCGGCTATCTCGCCCAGACCCTCGACCTCGACCCGGCCGACACTGTGCAGGACGCCGTCGACGCGGCCCTCGCCGAACTGCGCGACCTCGAACACCGGATCCGCGAGGCGGAGGCCGGCCTCTCGGAGCGGAAGCCCGGCGACCCGGGGCCCACGGACGAGGAACTCGCCGCGTACGGGGACCTCCTCACCGCCTACGAGGACCGCGACGGCTACCGGGCGGACGCCCGCACCGAAGCGGCCCTGCACGGCCTCGGCCTGGCCCACCTCACCCGCGAGCGACCGCTCGGCACGCTGTCCGGCGGCGAGCAGTCCCGGCTCGCCCTCGCCTGCGTGCTGGCCGCGGCCCCCGAACTGCTGCTGCTCGACGAGCCGACCAACCACCTCGACGCCCGTGCCGTCGGCTGGCTGGAGGACCATCTGCGCGCCCACCGGGGCACCGTCGTGGCGATCACCCACGACCGGGCATTCCTGGAACGGGTCACCTCGGTGATCCTGGAGGTCGACCGGGACCTGCGTACGGTCACGCGGTACGGGGACGGCTGGGACGGCTACCGCACCGCAAAGGCCGCCGCCCGCCGCCGCTGGGCCCAGGAGCACGAGGAGTACCTGGCGGACCTGGCCCGGACCGAGGAGCTGGTCGAGGCGGCGGGAGCGCGGCTCGCGGCCACCGGGGGCGACCCGAAACAGGGCTTCGGCAAGCACCGCCGTTCCAGCGAGGCCAAGCTGTCCGGCCGGGTCAGGGCGGCCCGGACCCGCCTGGACGCCCTGCGCAGGTCACCCGTACCGCCCCCGCCCCGCCCGCTCGCCTTCACGGGCCGTCCGTCCGTAGCCAAGGACACCGGCGGGACCTCCGACACGACCGACACGACAGGCGGCCCCGCGAACCGAGCGAGGACTCTCGTGGAGCTGGAATCCGTCGCCGTCGGGGACCGACTCCACCTCCCCTCCCTTCGCGTGACCTCGGGAGCCCGTCTCCTGGTGACCGGCGAGAACGGGGCCGGAAAGACCACCCTGCTGCGGGTCCTCGCGGGCGACCTGGCCCCCGACACGGGCACGGTCACCCGCCGTGCCCGCATCGGCTACCTCCCGCAGGAACTGCCCGCGCGCCCGACCCGGCGCACCCTGCTCGCCACCTTCGCGGCGGGCCGGCCCGGCTTCCCCGACGAGTACGCCGACGACCTCCTGGCCCTCGGCCTGTTCCGCCCCGAGGACCTCGACGTGCCCGTCGCGTCGCTCTCCGTCGGACAGCAACGCAGGCTGGCCCTGGCCCGGCTGGTGACCCGTCCTGCCGATCTGCTGGTGCTGGACGAGCCGACGAACCACATCGCGCTGAGTCTGGTCGAGGAGCTGGAGCAGGCCCTCGACCAGTACCGGGGCGCGGTCGTCGTCGTCTCGCACGACCGCAGCTTCCGGGCCCGCTTCACCGGCGACGTCCTGGAACTGCGGGCCGGACGCCAGGTGGGCCAGGCGCCGGCCCCGGCCCCGGTCTATGCGTCGGGGGAGGTGGCAGCCCCGCGCACCTGAGCACGCAGCCGGTCGACGAACACCCGCTGACCGGCGATCAGCCGCTCGGCGGCCTGCTCCGGCGTGCACCAGGCGAACCGGTCCATCTCCGGGAACTCCTGCTGTACGCCGGACCCGCGCGGCCACTCCATCGTGAACGTCCCGGGGACGACGGACGCGAGGTCCAGTCCGGCCTCCAGGGCCCACACGGTCACCGTCTTGCCGCTGCGCTGGCGGGCCTCGCCCAGCGCGATCCACTCACCCGGCGGGACGGGCACCCCCAGCTCCTCCGTGAACTCCCGGCGCGCCGCGTCCTCCGCGGCCTCCTCCGGCCCGTACTCACCCTTCGGCACCGACCATGCGGCCGCTTCCCGCCCCGCCCAGAACGGCCCGCCCATGTGCCCGATCAGCACCTCGACATCCCGCTCGCCCGCGTCCCCGTCCTCCGTGACACGGAAGAGAAGGAGCCCCGCACTGCGCCTGCCTGTCGACATGTCGTCAAGTCTGCGACGGCGGAGTGCGGGGCGCCACGCGGGGGTGTTCCGCCCGGACCGGGGAGTGGCCCTCTACGTCTTGCGGTAGCCGTAGGCCTCCGAGGCCGCCGCCTCCACGGCCGCGAGGTCACCGCCCGCCGAAGCGGTCACCACGGCGGCCACCGCGCCCTCGACGAACGGCGCGTCCACGAGCCGGGTGTTCTCGGGCAGTTCGTCGCCCTCGGCGAGCATGGCCTTCACCGTGAGGACCGCGCTGCCCAGGTCCACCAGGACCGCGACGCCGGCGCCCCGGTCCACCGAGGCGGCGGCCCGCCCGATCAGCTCCGCGCTCGTCCCGAGCCCGCCGTTCGGGAGCCCGCCGGCCGGGGCGACCGGCGCGGTCACCCCTCCGGCGGCGAGCCCCCGGGCCAGCTCGGCGACCGACTCGGCGACCGGACCGCTGTGGGAGACCAGCACGATGCCAACCTGCTGCTCGTCGCTCACGCGCCCGCTCCGTCCGTCGCCGCCGCCGTCGCCGCCAGGGCCTCGACCAGCAGAGCCGCCGAGGTCGCGCCCGGGTCCTGATGCCCGATGCTGCGCTCACCGAGATAACTGGCCCTGCCCTTGCGCGCCTGCAACGGCACCGTCGCCACGGCGCCCGCACGGGCCGCGTTCGCGGCGCCGTCGAACGAGGTGGCGAGGGCCTCCGCCGCGGGCAGCAGCGCGTCGAGCATCGTCTTGTCCCCGGCCTGGGCGCCACCCAGCTGCCCCACCGCGGCGACCCCCGCCGCGAACGCCTGGGCGAGCTGTTCCCGGGTCACTTCGCCCTCGTCGCCGAGCGCCTTGCCCGTACGGCGCAGCAGCGTCCCGTACAGCGGGCCCGACGCCCCGCCGACGGTGGAGATGAGCTGCCGTCCCGCCAGGGCGAGCACCGCACCGGGGGTGGCGGGGGCGTCCTTCTCCAGCACCTCGGTCACCGCCGCGAAGCCGCGCTGGAGGTTGCTGCCGTGATCGGCGTCCCCGATCGCCGAGTCGAGCTCGGTCAGATGGTTCGCCTCACGCTCCACGGACGCCGCGACGGCGGTCATCCAGCGGCGGAAGAAGTCGGTGTCGAGCACATGATCTCCTGTTCCTCGGTCCCACGCGGAACTTCCTCGGTCCCACGCGGCACGGGCAGTACGGCCGACCGGCCCCGCACTCGGGGGCGCGCACACGGTCACGGGATCCGCGGCGGCGGTTCAGCAGCCCCAGCGGAGCGCGGCCGTCCGCACGGGCGCGTCCCACAGGCGCAGCAGCTCCTCGTCGACCTGGCACAACGTCACCGAGCAGCCTGCCATGTCGAGCGACGTCACATAGTTCCCCACGAGCGTACGAGCCACCGGGACACCCCGCTCGGACAGGGCCCGGTGGACCTCGGCATTGAACCCGTACAGCTCCAGCAGCGGTGTCGCCCCCATGCCGTTCACCAGCGCCAGCACCGGGCCGGTGGGCCGCAAATCCTCCAGGATCGCGTTCACCGCGAAGTCGGCGATCTCCCCGGACGTCATCATCGGCCGTCGCTCGCGCCCCGGCTCCCCGTGGATCCCGATGCCCAACTCCAGCTCGCCGGACGGCAGGTCGAAGGTGGGACTGCCCTTCGCCGGAGTGGTGACGGCGCCGAGCGCCACCCCGAAGCTGCGCGAGGCCCCGTTCACCTGCCGGGCGACCGCGGCCACCCGGTCCAGCGGAGCGCCCTCGTCCGCCAGGGCCCCGGCGATCTTCTCGACGAACAGCGTCGCTCCCGTACCACGCCGCCCGGCGGTGAACGTACTGTCGCTCACGGCCACGTCGTCGTCCACCACCACCTGGGCGACCTGGACCCCCTCGTCCTCGGCGAGCTCGGCGGCCATCTCGAAGTTGAGCACGTCACCGGTGTAGTTCTTGACGACGAACAGCACCCCCGCCCCACTGTCGACGGCCGCCGCCGCCCGCACCATCTGATCCGGTACGGGGGAGGTGAACACCTCCCCGGGGCAGGCGGCCGACAGCATCCCCGGCCCGACGAACCCGGCGTGCAGCGGCTCGTGCCCGGAACCGCCCCCGGAGACGAGCCCCACCTTCCCCGCCACGGGCGCGTCCCGCCGGGCGACGACCCGGTTCTCCACATCGACGGTGAGGTCGGGATGCGCGGCCGCGATCCCCCGCAGAGCGTCGGCGACCACGGTCTCGGGAACGTTGATGAGCATCTTCATGCCGGTCTCCTGGTGAGCGTAGTAGAGGGCTTCGTGACCTGCGTTTCTCCAGGTCAGCAAGGGTGTAGCCAGTTGTGGATCTTGGCGGTCCGTGGCGGCTTGCTGCGGCTTGTGGCGGTACTGGTGCTGACTGCTTGCTGAGTTTCCTGACCAGTCGTCAGTTGGTTGGCGTGGTGCTTTTGATCTTGAGGGATGGCTTCTGGGTGCTCCAACGTGATGATGCCAATGTGGCGTGTGCGATGCCACCGCAAAGGCAGCCTGCAAAGGTCCAGGGGCGAAGCGTCGGAGCTTGAGGTGGCCGTTCCGGATCCGGATGGTGGGGGTGCGCGTGGGCATCTGAGTTCGAGCCCGCCGAGAGGGGAGGGCTCGCTGGGCGCGGTGCAGGGAAGCTTTAGAAGACCGCGATGCGCCACGCGGACTCCGCACGGGCTTTGCTGGGACAGGCGGCTGAACAGCACCTTCGATGAAATCTGCTCACCCGGCCAGCGCCGCGGTAGTCAACAGCGCGGATTGGTTCCCCGGCTGACAAAGCTGCCCTGGATTCCCAATGAGGAACAGTGGCTATGCATCCTCGAAGTCGCGAGGCGAGAGCCGATACGTAACCGTCTCATGCTGGCCCTCGCCTACGATGCAGCGCTACGGCGTGAAGAACTGTGCCTGCTGCGGACCGACGATCTGGACCCTTCCCGCCGCATGTTGCGAATCCGCGCGGAAACAACGAAGAATCGTCTTGAGCACGCCGTCCCCTACTCTGCGACCACGGGCGCACTGCTTTCAACGTACCTGGCACACCGCGCGACCCTGAGACCGCGTTTGAGATCCTTCCTGGAACGTCGGCGGGGAGGTGTTCTAGCCTCTGGTGGTGAGCGATGCACGAGTCCCCTTCATCGGTGACTTCAGAGAGCTTGAGCAGGGCAGGCCAGATGGGTCGTCGCTGCGGTCCGCCGTCAAGGCCGAGGCGTCCGTTAGCGCTCGTGAGCTGGTCAAGTACTTGCGGAGCGGTGCCCTGTTGGCTGCGACAACCACGCTCGTGCGTGACGTTCTCGCACCCGACAACCCTGTGATCGGCGGGCTGCACCTGCTGACGGACGGGCATTGGCTTTGGTACTCGGACCTGGCGCACTACGTCGAGCACTACCACGCGGCGCTCGACCCGCAGTTCATCGCGCATGCGCAGGCCAACGGCTGGACCGTTCCGCAGCTCGATGACGCGGATCTGCTCGCGCTGGAGGCGGTCCTTCTCGGTGACGATACGAACTGAGCCGATCACCTACCAGCCAGTGGCGTGTCCCGCTGCCGAGACCCGGGTGAGCGGCCGGGGACCTGGCCGTGCAGCGGGACCAGTGCGTGTGAGCCGCCGCACCATGATGCCGATCATTGCCCAACGGATCATGGTTTCCGAGCGAGCCGGGCTGGCTCCACCACCCACCTCTTCGGCTGGACCTGGAATCCCCGCTGGTCGGGGTCCTTTCGGACGATCTCCAGCTCGCGGCCGCGAGCCGAACCCCAGCTCCAGCGGCAGCAGTTGCCAGGCTATGTCGTTGTGCAGGACGAACAGGATGCCCTGGAGGCAGAGCCGGTCCGACACCGGCCTCGGCCCCGGAGACCGCTCCGGCCACGGCGGCAGCGACGGCTCGACCAGAGCCCACAACTCATCGTCCACGATCCACGGTCGGGTACCCACACCCTCACGAACGGCCGAATCATCACACCGGTAACGGCCTACCAGGACGATTCAGCAAGATCGTGTTACGAGCTCAAAGGGGCTGAAGGTTGACAAATCTGATTCCACAGCATGGAGACCTGGGCGGCCCACTACCTGACGCGTATCCGTACGCGGATCGCGGCCGTCGAGCGGCAGCAGGCGCAGCCCCAGCCGACCCCGGCGCCCACGGCCGCGGCCACGGCTGCGCCTGGCCCCCCCGCCGCCGGGCCGCGCCGTGCGCGGACACCTGACTGGGGCATCACCGAGACCGGCGTTGGGACGTCTGCCGCTGAGGTCCACCGGGGCGACTGCTGGGCCACGGGCAGGACGCTGCGGCCGGTCACCGCGGAGCGCGCCCGCGCCGAGCTGGCCGGCGGTATGCGGGCCTGCGCGGTGTGTCGCCCGGACACGGTCCTCCGGAGGCCGTGACCGCCGGGCCGGTGCCGAGGCCAGGCCACAAGGGTGGGGGATGGGGCCGTCGCGGGCCGGTGAGGGGCGATTCGGTCGTGTTAGCGGGGGAGGAGGGCGCGGACGGTCTTGCCGCCGGAGGGTCCGGGGGTGATGGAGGTGGTGCGGGCGAGGTGGTTGACCATGGGCCAGCCGAATCCGCCGGTTCTGCCGTTGAGGTCGGGGGTGCGCATACGTGGTGCCTGCGGGCTGCTGTCGTGCACGGCCACTTCGATGGTGTCCGGGTGTGCGGTCAGGTCCAGGGTGCAGGTGCCGCCGCCGTGGCGCAGGGCGTTGGTGACGAGTTCGGAGACGACCAGGAGCACCGTGTCGGCTGCCTCGGCGGGAATCGGGTGTGGGAGACCTGCGAGGAAGTCCCGGGTGCTGTCGCGTGCGCCGGCGGCGGATGTCGATTGCGCGGGTGCAACCGCGACGCTCATCGTGTCCATCGGTCACCCTGCCTTCCGCATCGTCCTGCCCGGTTGGTTGTCTGCGGGGTGCTCCTGCCCGGCTTGTGGCCCTTGAACCCCGGCGCTGTAGCTGTTGGAGGCCGATTACCTAGCCGTCGAGCACGCGAAAATCTATGTCGGCCGGAGTAGACATTGGAGGATCGTGTGGCTATGGTTTCTCTCGTAGTCAAGGAAGTCAGCAGGGCCCGGCAGAGACGAACTGGCGGGCAGTAGTACCAGTAGGTGCAGTTGGCAGGACGGTGCGGTGGCGGAGTTTCGAAGCCAGGGTTGTTGCAGGACGGCGACGGGACTGGTGACCGGACCGGGTGGCCCGCAGTGATCAGGGGCCTCCATGAGCAGTACCGCAGTACCCAGTAGGTGCAGTACCGCAGTGCAGGCAAGTGTGCAGCACCTCGGTGAAGGCGTCGGCTGCTGACGCGCGCACCGGGAAGTTCGGCAGCGGGGTTCTAAGCCAGAGCAGACGCAGGACGGGCGACGGGGCTGGCTGCCGAAGTGGCGCTTTGACAGGCCACCAGCAGTTCGCAGTAACAGCAGTACGCAGTTCCCGTTTGGTAAGTGATTCATCCAGAGGGAAGAACGGAGGAACCAGGCACCATCAGGATCGCCCGGACGCCACGCGAGTCCGGGTACCGCAGGACATCGTTAGTGAGGTGGTCTCCGGTCACGCAACCGCGATCCCCGCACACCCGGCGCAGCTCAGGCCGGGTCGGCGGAAACAGAAGGCCGGCGCAGGACCAGGGCCGGCAGATGGTGTAGCAGTTCCTTCGGGGCCCTGGTGCCATAGGCACCAGGGCCCCTCCACGCGTTCCACAGAGAGGTGCGATGACCGCAGACGACTCGTTCAACCGGCTCGACGACGACGACTACCCCGCCTACACCATGGGCCGGGCCGCCGAAATGCTCGGCACCACCCAGGGCTTCCTGCGCGCCATCGGCGAAGCCCGCCTCATCACCCCGCTCCGCTCCGCCGGCGGACACCGCCGCTACTCCCGCTACCAACTGCGTATCGCCGCCCGCGCCCGCGAACTCGTCGACCACGGCACACCGGTCGAGGCCGCCTGCCGCATCGTCATCCTCGAAGACCAGCTCGAGGAAGCACAGCGGATCAACGCCGAGTACCGCCGCGCCGCCGAATCGGTGAACCCACCCACCGCGGCCTGAAACGGCCCTGGCTTCTTTCCCCCAAGCATGCCGCCCGGAGCGCTCCGTGTTCCGGGCAACTCCGTATTCGGCGGCTCCTGGACCCGAAACGGACAGCTGCTGCACGATCGCCGGGGCCGGGCCCGTCCAGGTGTGCCCACTGGAGAGTCGATGCCGCCGTTGGCCGCATCTGTCGCGGCCTGCCGCTGGGCCTCGCCGTGCTCGGCCACCTGCCTGGCCGCGCGCCCCGCTGCACGAGGCGGTCGCGCGCCTCCACGACGCTCGCCTGCTCGCCGCCACCGTCGAGCTCGGCGGTGAGCTGGATCCTTGAGCTACGCGCGGTAGTCCCAGAGGTCTGCGCGCGGTCAGCGCCGCCGGCCGCTGCCGATGCGGCGGTCGTCGGCCAGTCCGGTCAGCGGACCGAACTCGCGGACAAGCTGGTTCCACGTCAGAACCTCGCCACAGCGGGCCGGGAAATCCTTCGGGTTGAACTCGGGCATGGTCCAGGTGCCAGTGCCCCGGTCCCGCAGCCACAGGTCCCCGTCACCGTCGACCACGGTCGGCGGGACCGGCACGGGCTCGGCCTGGTCGGTGGGCTCCCAGGTGACCCGGCCCGGGTGGGAAGCGCGGCGCAGCTCGGTGGTGGCCAGCCGTGCGGCCAAGTCACGGGTGGACTCTTCGGCGTCCTTGACCGACGCGAGTCGAAATGCGTCGTCAAGTACGGGCAGGGCTGGATTCTTGCTGCGCTTTGAGCTCATAGGCTGACTACCTCCGGTGGGGGGGGCGTCACATCCCGTATGGCACCCCGTCGAGGAACACGGTATCCGAGGCGGGAGGCGGGCGAGCTAGGACCCCTGTCCAGGTGGAGGCGGTGGCACACCGGGCGGTGGGGCTTAGGGGCTGTTCGATGGGTCGTGTGACGCTCGTTCGGGGAACTGTCGGCGTACGGACTTTACGTTCACTCGTACGCCGACAACCGGCCCGAGGGGAGGTCTGTTGCCGCCCGTTCGGGTGGGCGGCGGCGTGCGGGGCGCGGCCTTGGCCGACACGTTCTCAGCCCCACGATCTCGCGGCCTGCGCCGGCCACCGTGCGTGCAGATGTTGGCCCATAGGCGGGCGGCGCGCTTCAGGTCGGTGTCCCGCCGATGCCCGGGCGGTCAGGCTCCGGCGAGCAGAGGGTGGTACGGGGTGGTGCGCTGGCGTCCGGACATGAAGGACAGGAAGTCGTTGAGGAACGCGCTGCGGCCCTACGTCGCCCCGGTGCTGGTGGTGTCGTGGTGGAACGCGGTGCGGAACAGGGCCCGGTATTCGTCCGCGTCGATGGTCTGGTCGCCGTCTTTGTCGGTGGCGTCGAAGAGGACTTCGGCGACGCGGATCAGTGCGGGACCGGCCAGAGAGGGGACGGCGGCTGCGTACTCGGCGGCGCTGACGCGGCCGTCTCCGTCGGTGTCGAGGGCGGCCTGGAGTTCGCGCCACCAGTCGGCGTAGGCGTTGTAGAGCCGGGTCTCCTCGGGCTCGTCCAGGTCCAGGCGGCCGGACAGTTCCCGGGCCATGGCGGCGAGGTCAGCCCAGGTGACATATCCGTCCCCGGCCTGGTCGAGGACGTCGGCGAAGAACTCGTGCGCGCTGCGCTGCGCACTGCTGTCCGCAGCCGCCGGTTCGCGTTCCGGGGGCAGTGGGGTGATGAGGCCGATGAGGGCGCCGGCCCGCTTCATCTGATCCCGCAGAGCGGCGACCGTCCTCGCGCGGGGGTCATCGCTGTCCGGGGACAGCGACAGCAGCTCGGTGATGTTCTCGGCCCGGATCCAGCCCTCGGGGAGGAACCGGGTCAGACCGGCCGCCAGGTAGGCGCCCTGCATGAGGGTCTCGACGCCGGCGATCTCGGGCAGGCCGGCCCGCCGGCGGAACGCCTCCGGCAGGGAGGCCACGGTGATCGCTCCGATGACGGGGCAGGCGAAGGCCCGGCCGGTCGCCCACAGGGCGGGAAAGCCGTTCAGCACCGGCGGGGCGGGGAGGTGGTCGAAGAGCTTGTAGAGGATGATCCGCATCGCCTCGGTGTTCTCCAACTCCTCGGCGACCATCCGGTCGTAGTAGGGCCAGAACGCATCCAGCGTGGGCGGCAGATGCCCGGCCTCGTCGCCCATGGTGGCCAGGAACGCCTGGAACTCGGCATACAGCCGCTCCATCGCCTTCCGCTCCAGGGGCTGCCCGCTGAGCCGGCACATGGTGACTGCGCTCTCGAACAGGGTCGCCACCACCCAGGCGCGCACGCCCGGGTCCAATGCGTTGTAGGACCGGCTGTCCGCGCCGGTGCCGCCCAGGCGCGCGTGCAGCCGGTTGAGCCGGGCCGCTTCCCGCTGGCGGGCGGGCTCGTCGGCGCCGAACATGCGCTGCATGCTCATGAAGGTGTTGCGCAGTCGCCGCCAAGGGTGGGCGACGAAGGTGGAGTTGTCGACCAGGGCGGCGCCGATCTGCGGGTGCGCGGCCTGCCTCGCCAGTTCATGGTGATGTGGGAGAACAGCCGGTGCTCGATCTTGTTCCACTTCGAGGTGCCGGGCGGCAGGTGACACACCGTGATCTCAAGGCCGGTCTCGGCGGCGAGGTCGGCGAGCTGGGTTTTCCAGCCCCGGGTGCGGTAGCCGTTGGAGCCGCCACCGTCAGCGGTGATCAGCAGCCGGCGGGCGCCGGGGTAGTCGTGTTGGCCGACCGCCTGCCACCAGCGGTCGTAGATTCCGTAGGGAATCGCCTTGGCGGCCTGGCCGGGGAAGTCGTGGGTCTTGACCCTCGGGGGCTGTCCTGCGGGCTGCCATTCGTGCCCGGCGTTCCTGTAGTCGCCGATCAGTTCCTTCTTCTTGCTGTCCACGCTGATCACCGGGTCACCGGCGTCCCCGTGCTCTCGTGCCTGCTCGTTGAGGTAGCGGAACTGGGCATCCCTGTCGGGGTGCTGGGCACCTTCGATGGTCTTGGCGTTGGCCTGCAGACTGAAGCCCTCCTCCCGCAGCAGGCCGGCGACGGTGTCGGCGGAGACCCGGTGCCCCTGGCGGGTCAGCTCCGCCGCCAGCTTCCGGGTCGGCTTCGTCGTCCGGCGCAGCGGCGACATCGGGTCGCCCCGCTCATCGGGCTCGACCAGCGCCAGCAGTGCCGGCCGCAGCCCAGAGTCCAGCTCGGCCGCCTTCTTCCGCCCTCCACCGGGATGGCGCACCCGTCCCAACGGGGCCTGACCGGAATCCAGTTCAGTTGCCCCACGCGAGACCGTGGCCTCCCGGACCCCGGCTGCAGCGGCGACGATCCTGATGCCGCCATGCCCCAGCGACAGTGCTTCCGCCCCTATGGCCAGCCGACGCTGACGCTCATCCAGATGCGGCAACAACACCTGGAACTTCGCCGCCAGAACGGCCTCGATCCCCTCCGGTCTCCCCATACCAGACCAACGAGCCCCACAGCTGGAAGCCACGACTTGTTTCCCGGCAAGCCCTAAGAGCCTTTGGGATCTCTGCTGGGCGTGTGTTTCGGTGGCTATGCGGTGGGGGTGAGTTCTGCTTGGCCGAACAGCAGCGCCCAGCCGGTGGGGAGCTGGTGGAGGATGCGGCTGGTCAGGCCGGTGCCGGCGTGCGCTGCGACGGTGGCGAGGACGGCGCCGGTGTCCCACCGGGTGGTTGCCAGGGAGGCGCCGGAGCGGGTGGCGAGGTCGTGGATGAAGTCCTTGCCGGTCAGTGGGCGGGTGTCGGGGACCTGAGCGGTCAGCACGCGCGCCGCCTCCAGGGGCAGGCAGCGGGCCAGATCGACGCGTTCGTCCCCGGTCAGTTGACGTCCGAGTCCGGCGAGCACCTCATGGACCACTTCTTCCGCCCGTTCGCGGGTGGGGTAGGTGCCTTCGTATCGAACCCTTTCCAGCATCTGCTCGTACGTCTTCGAGCGGGGCTGGTGCTGCGTGAGCGGTACGTGCGCGTCGGTGATCACTGCGGGGCATGCCTTTCAGGAGTCATGGGAGTGCCGGACACGGCACTTCCGGTTTGGGCCAGATGGTCTGGGGGCGGCCTGAGGGAAGCAGGATTGGCCCGGTCAGGTCTTCGTCTGCCGTGTCGGCGGAGGATAGCGCCGCGCTGACGTCCCGCGTCGCGGTCTGCTCGGTGGCGCCTTCCTTCCAGGCGAAGGTCGCGCGGACCAATCGCTCGGGGAAGGCGGATCGGAGCTCAGCAGCGGGTTTGAGCAGGATCAGGGTGAATGTTTTCGGCGGGCGCGCCGCGAGCTGGGCGCGTACCTCGCCGAGAAGGTGGGCGAGAGCAGGGCCAGCACCGACATGCGCCGCATGCTCGGCTTCCTGCGCTGTGTCGTAACCACCCGTTTCGTCATACCGCCGGCAAATGCTTCGCGTCGCAAAGCCATCAGCTGCCACCTGGTGGTGCAGGTTGCCGCGGGGGTGCGGAGGGCGGGGAG
>NZ_JAFEUF010000202.1 GCF_016901035.1 Streptomyces durocortorensis | reverse complement strand
GATCACCCGGATTATGTGAACGGCGCATGACCTACCGGCCGGTAGGTCATGCGCCGTTCACATAATCCGGGTGATCAATTCTCCCGGGCGTCCCACCGCTTCTTCGTCCTTTTCCGCCGCGCGGCTTCTTCGTCTTCGCGTCCCTCTTCCCGTCCCGGGCGGAAAGTGCCGTACGAGGCTTGGCTTGATCAAATTCATTGCGGCCGGGCAGTTGCGTCCGTACGGGTGAGCGATCACCGAACGGAGTACGGAATGATCGCCATCTGGAAACCGACAAAACGGGACTTTCGTCCTCTTCTGCAGGGCTTCCGGGCCGTGTGACGTGGATGTTTCACCTCGGGCGCACAGTGGCTCCGACCTGCGAATACCGTCTTCCGGAAGCCTTCCGCAGCACGTTCGTGTTGCTGTTGTCAAGCCCCGAGATATGCCCTGACCTGCGAAAACGCCATTCAGGAGAGTCGATTCTCGTGTTACTCTGGATAGCCACGGAAGGGGTACCTGTCACATGACGTTCAAGGTTGGCGACACCGTGGTCTATCCCCATCACGGGGCCGCGCTGATCGAGGCTATCGAAACTCGCCAGATCAAAGGCGTGGACAAGACCTACTTGGTGCTCAAGGTCGCCCAGGGCGACTTGACGGTTCGTGTGCCGGCGGACAATGCGGAGTTCGTGGGCGTGCGCGACGTGGTCGGGCAGGACGGGCTGGACCGGGTCTTCGAGGTGCTGCGCGCGCCGTATGCCGAAGAGCCGACGAACTGGTCCCGGCGTTACAAGGCAAATCTCGAAAAGCTCGCCTCCGGCGATGTCATCAAGGTCGCGGAAGTCGTCCGTGACCTGTGGCGTCGGGAGCGCGAGCGCGGTCTCTCCGCCGGAGAGAAGCGCATGCTCGCCAAGGCCCGCCAGATCCTGGTGAGCGAGCTCGCCCTCGCGGAGAACACGAACGAGGACAAGGCCGAGGCTCTGCTCGACGAGGTCCTCGCGTCCTGAAACCGGATCACACCGGTCGTATGAATGTGCCGCGGTGCCCGCTGACCAGTCGTTTTCACGCTGTGTCGTCGGGCGCTGAGGCATGTTCGGACCCGGATCCGGTGCTTCCGGTGCCCGACTGCCGGTGATCCCCCGTGCCCGCGGTGCGATCCGCGTATGCGAGGGCCGTCGGTGCATGGCGGCCCCCGGTGGTGCGTGAGCGGCCGATGCGACCTGTGCTCGCCCGGGTGTCACGGAAGGGGCCCGGTGCGAGTCAGGGCGTCACGCCCGCTCGCTGGGCCCCTACCCACGTCGGTCGTGGAAACAAACCTGCCGATCCCTCGGACCTTCTCGGATCCCTCGGACCCCTCGGACCTTCGGAGTGCAACCGATGTCATCGACGCCACCCCCGACCGACCGGCCGCGCCCTCCCCGTACCGCCGCGGTGATCCCCGCGGCCGGGCGGGGCGTACGGCTCGGGCCGGGCGCGCCCAAGGCCCTCCGGGTGCTCGGCGGGACGCCCATCCTGATCCACGCGATTCGCGCCATGGCCTCCTCCCGCGCCGTCTCCCTCGTCGTGGTCGTCGCCCCGCCGGACGGCGCGCCCGAGGTGAAGCACCTGCTCGACGAGCACGCGCTGCCCGAGCGCACCGACTACCTGGTGGTGCCGGGCGGTGAGACCCGCCAGGAGTCCGTGAGCCTCGGCCTCGACGCGCTGCCCGAGGACGTCGCCGTCGTCCTGGTCCACGACGCCGCCCGCCCGCTGGTGCCGGTCGACACGGTGGACGCGGTCGCCGCCGCCGTACGGGACGGAGCGCCCGCCGTCGTCCCCGCGCTGCCGCTCGCGGACACCGTCAAGGAGGTCGGGCCCGCCGGAACGCCCGGCGAGCCGGAGCCGGTGCTCGCCACCCCCGTACGGGCCAGGCTGCGCGCGGTGCAGACGCCGCAGGGCTTCGACCGGGACACGCTGGTGCGGGCGCACGCCGAGGTCGCGGTCGACGGCGAGGGCGCCACGGACGACGCGGGCATGGTGGAACGCCTCGGGCAGCCCGTGGTCGTCGTCCCCGGCCACGAGGAGGCGTTCAAGGTGACCCGGCCGCTCGATCTGGTGCTGGCCGAAGCGGTACTCGCCCGCAGGAGGGCCCACGATGGTTTCTGACACGTCCGCGGCGGGCCCCGCCCCCGTCATCCCGCTCGTCGGGATCGGCACCGACATCCACGCCTTCGAGGAGGGCCGCGAGCTGTGGTGCGCGGGCCTGAAGTGGGAGGGCGAGGGTCCGGGCCTGGCCGGCCACTCGGACGCCGACGTCGTCGCGCACGCCGCCTGCAACGCGCTCTTCTCCGCCGCCGGCCTAGGCGACCTCGGGCAGCACTTCGGCACCGGCCGCCCCGAGTGGTCCGGAGCCGCGGGCATCACGCTGCTCACCGAGGCCGCCCGGATCGTCCGCGCCGGGGGCTTCGAGATCGGGAACGTCGCCGTCCAGGTCGTCGGCCTCCGCCCGAAGATCGGCAAGCGGCGCGAGGAGGCCCAGAAGGTGCTGTCCGCCGCCGTGGGCGCCCCGGTCTCGCTCTCCGCCGCCACCTCCGACGGGCTCGGCTTCACCGGCCGCGGCGAGGGCATCGCCGGCATCGCCACCGCCCTGGTCTACCGGACCCGCTAGCCGTACGCCGTACGCCGTACGGCCGCCGCCTGCTGCACATCACTTGCACGTACGCTGAAGGTGCAAGCGATGTGCGGTACGAGGCGGGAGCGGCACCGGTGACCAGTGCGACCACGGTGATGACGGGGGCGACGCTCGACGGGTCCGACAGGGCCGAGCGGACCGGCCGGGCGCACCCCGGCGCCGACACCGGCCACGCGGGCGCCGGGTACGTCCTGCGCACCGCCACCGCCGACGACCTCGGCGGGGCGCGGGCCGTGATGCTCGACACCGTCTACCGCGACCTGAAGTCCGGCTACGTACCCCGCTGGCACGCCGACATCATCGACCCCGAGGCTGCCTACCTGCGCCCGGAGCGCTGCACCCTGCTCGTCGTCGAGCACCGCGGCGAGATCGTCGCCACCGGGGCCGTACGCGACCGGGGGCCGCAGGCGCCGCCCAATCCGCAGTGGGTCGCCGACCGCTTCCCCTCCGGGTCCACCGCGCAGCTCTGCCGGATCTATGTGCGCCCCGAGCGCCGCAGGCACGGGCTCGCCCGGCAACTGGTGCGGGAGCTTGGGGAGTTCGCGGCGCGGGCGGGCGGCTACACGACCCTGTACCTGCACACCGACCCCGCCGTCCCGGGCGCCGAGCCCTTCTGGCGCTCGCTCGCGCGCGAGGTGTGCGACGAGCGGACGCTGCCCGGGGGCGGGCAGGGGATCGTCCACTTCGAGTTGCCGATGCCCGCCCTGGGCTCAACAGACACCCCGCCCGTTAAGTGACAATCGTTTTCATATAAGGTCGCTCCCATGCCCTCGCCCCGCCGCCTGCCCCGCACCGCGCTGCCCCTCGCCGCGGCCGCGCTCCTCGCCACCGCCGCCACCGCCTGCACCTCCTCCGGAGAAGGCGCGGGCAGCGGCGGCGGCGACCAGCGGCTGAAGGTGGCCCTGGCCTTCCCGCCCGCCCAGGCCATGTCCCCGTACGGCGACGACGCCGTCACCCTGAGCCGGCTCGCCGTCGTCGAGGGCCTCACCCGGCTCGACGGGAACGGCGAGGCGAAGCCCGCGCTGGCGACGGCCTGGAAGCGCGACGGCGACCGTGCCTGGGAGTTCACCGTCCGCGGGAACACCGTCTTCCAGGACGGCAGCAAGCTCGACGCCGCCGCCGTGGCCCGCTCGCTGACCGCCGCGCAGAAGGCGTCCCCGAAGCCCCGGGTGCTCTCCGACACCGCCCTCGCCGCCACGGCCGAGGGCGCGGACACCGTACGGATCACGACGAAGGACGCCGACCCGCTGCTGCCCCAGCGGCTCGCCAACCCGTCGCTGAGCATCCTGTCCGCCGCCGCGTACGGGAAAGGCGGCGCCCAGGTGAACCCCGCCGGGCACGCCACCGGCCCCTTCACCCTCGCCGAGGTCAACGGCGCGGTCAGCGCCACCCTGGAGCGCAACGACACCTACTGGGGCGCCAAGGCCAAGGCCCCCGGCGCCGACGTGAAGTTCGTCGCCGACGGCACCGCGCGCGCCAACGCGCTGCGGACGAAGGACGTGGACATCGCGGAGTACGTCCCGATCTCGCAGGCCTCGCTGCTCGGCGACGGCCTGGTCCACGAGTTCCCCTCCGCCCGCACCAACGGCCTCTCCCTCAACACCGAGCGCGGCGTCTTCGCCGACCCGGCGATGCGCGCAGCCGCCCGCGAGGCCATCGACTCCAAGGCGCTGGTCGACGGCGTCTACGAAGGCCGCGCCGACACCGCACAGGGGCTGCTCGGCCCCGGCGTCCCGTGGGCCGCCGACCTGCGGACCGCCCCCACCGGCCGGGCGAAGGGCGCCGCCCCGGCAGAGGTGGAGAAGACGCAGCAGATCGTGCTCGCCACCTACACCAACCGGCCCGAGCTGCCCGAGGTCGCCACCGTCGTCCAGCAGCAGCTGGAGAAGCGCGGCTTCACCGTCAAGCAGGTCGTCCGCGACTACGCGCAGATGGAGGCCGACGCGCTCGCCGGGAAGTACGACGCGTTCATCCAGGCCCGCAACACCCTCCTGGACACCGCCGACCCCATCTCCTACCTCGCCTCCGATTTCACCTGCGACGGCAG
This sequence comes from Streptomyces durocortorensis, assembly GCF_016901035.1. Classification (GTDB taxonomy): domain Bacteria; phylum Actinomycetota; class Actinomycetes; order Streptomycetales; family Streptomycetaceae; genus Streptomyces; species Streptomyces durocortorensis. The sequence goes on along the minus strand of NZ_JAFEUF010000202.1, from coordinate 8,401 downwards.
CTTCAACATCACCCAGCTCTGTGCGAAGCCCGTCGACACCGCCGTCGACAAGGCGTCCGCCCTCGCCGGCACCGATGCCCGGCACCGGGCCGAGATGACCGCCGAGGCCGCGATCCTCGGCTCCGACGCCCTCGTCCCGCTCGTCCACGAACGCTTCGTCCAGGGTTACGACGAGACCCGCGTCCAGGGCGTCGCCCTCGACCCGATGGAACGCACCCTCATCACCGCCGACACCCGCATCGGGTGATGACGTGAAGGACCGCGCGCACCGGGTGACCGCGTGAAGTACCTCGCCGGACGGCTCGGCACGCTGCTCGCCGTCGTCGCGGTGATCGGGCTGCTGCCCTGGCTGACCCGGACCGACCCCGCCCGCACGATCCTGCACGCCCGGTACGCCGACCGGGCCCCGACGCCCGAGACGCTCGCCGCGATCCGCGCCGAGACCGGACTCGACGGCGGCCCGCTCCACGTCCTGGGCGACTGGCTCGGCGGGCTCGTACGCGGTGACCTCGGCACGTCCTGGGTCTCGGGACAGTCCGTCGGGCCGGACATCGCGGCCGCCCTCGGCAACTCCCTCACCCTCATGGGCGTCTCGCTCGCCGTCGCCGTGCTGCTCGCCCTCGCGCTGAGCGCGGCGACCCTCCGGCGCGGGGCCGCGCGCCGGATCGTGCGCGTGCGCGCCGGAGTGGGCGCGGCGGTCCTCGCCGCACTGCCGGAGTTCCTCCTCGCCGCCGTGCTGGCCACGGTGTTCGCCGTGCACCTCGGGTGGGTCCCGGCGCTCGGCTGGGGCACGCCCGGCCAACTCGTGCTGCCCGCGCTCGCCATGGGCGTACCGGCGGGGGCGCTGCTCGGACGGCTGGTGGACGACGCGCTGCCCGGCGCGTTCGCCGAACCCTGGGCGCGGGCCGCCGCCGCGAGCGGGATGCCCGGCCGGATCGTCGCCCGCCACGCCCTGCGGCGTACGCTGCCGGGCCTGCTGCCCCAGCTCGGCCTGGTCGCGGTCGGGCTGACCGGCGGGGCGGTCGCCGTCGAGACGCTGTACGCGATCCCCGGCCTCGGCGGTACGGCACTCGCCGCCGCCCTCGCCCAGGACCTGCCCGTCCTCCAGGCCGCCGTCCTGGCGCTCCTGCTCCTCGGCGTCGCCGCGGGGCTGGCCTCCCGCCTCGCCGTGCGCGCCCTGCTCGGTCCCGCGCTCACCGACCGCGCGCTCCCCGCCCTCGTCGCGCCCCGGCTGCCCGGCCGCCGCGCGGTCACCGTCGCCGCCCTCGTCCTCGGCGGCCTGCTCGTCGCCGTCACCGTCGCGGGCCTCCTGCGCGACCCGCTCCACGTCGACACCGCCGCCCGCCTCGCCGGCCCCTCCGCCGCGCACCCCTTCGGCACCGACAACCTCGGCCGCGACGTCCTCGCCCGCCTCGGCCACGGCGCCGCCCGCACCGCCCTGGCCGCCGTCGCGGTCGGAGCCGTCACCCTGGTGCTCGGCCTGCTGCTCGGAGCTCTGCGCGCCGGGGCGCTCACCGAGACCGCGAACGCGCTCCCCGCCGTCCTCGCCGGACTCGTCGTCGCGGGCATCGCCGGACCGGGCCCCTGGGGCGCGGCCGCCGCCGTGGCCGCCGTCGCCTGGGCCCCGCTCGCCGCCCACACCGCAGCCCTGTACGCCCAGGAGAAGGCGGCCCCGCACCTCGCCGCCGCCGTCGCCCTCGGCGCGGACCGGGCCCACCTGCTGCGCCGCCACGTCCTGCCCGGCGTCCTGCCGCCGGTCGCCCGCCACGCCCTCCTCCGCATCCCCGCCATCGCCCTGGCCCTCGCCTCCCTCGGCTTCCTCGGCCTCGGCACGCAGGCGCCCGCGCCGGAGTGGGGCCGGATGCTGTCGGAGAACATGCCGTACGCGGAACGCGCCCCGTGGGCCGTCCTCGCCCCCGCCGCCGCCCTCGCCGTCCTCGCCGCGCTGGCGGTCCTCACCTCGGCGGCCGTGCGCGGGCGCACCCTGGCGGGCCTGAAGGGCCTGAAGTGAACCGGCCTGCGCCCGCGCCCGCGTACGGCGATGCGTCCGCCGAAAGCCGCCGGTTGCGTCCTCGGCTCGCGAGCGCCCCCACCCCCTACCTCCGCCTCCTCGCCGCCACCCAGCTCGCCTTCAACATGGGCTTCTACGCCGTCCTGCCCTACCTGGCCACCCACCTCGGCAGCGGCCTCGGCATGGCGGGCTGGCTCGTCGGACTCGTCCTCGGGCTGCGCACCTTCAGCCAGCAGGGCCTGTTCGTCGTCGGCGGCGCGCTCACCGACCGGTACGGCCCGCGCCCCGTCGTGCTCGTGGGCTGCGCCCTGCGGATCGCCGGATTCGGCTGGCTGGCCTTCGCCGGATCCACCGCCACCGTCATCGCCGCCGTCCTCCTCATCGGCTTTGCCGCCGCGCTGTTCTCCCCGGCCGTCGAGTCCGAGGCCGCCCGCGAGGCCGTCCGGCACGAACGCGACACCGGCGCCCCGCGCGCCCACGTGCTCGCCCTGTTCTCCGCCGCCGGACAGGCCGGGGCGTTCCTCGGGCCGCTCCTCGGCTCGCTGCTCCTGCTGCTCGGCGGCGGCTTCCGGGCCGCGTGCCTCGCCGGGGCCCTCGTCTTCGTCGGCGTACTGGCCGGGCACGCCCGCCTGATGCCGCGCGCCGACCGCGTACCGGAACGGGCCGCCCCGGAAGCCGACCGCGTACCGGAACGGGCCCTCGACGCCGCCACCCGTACGGACCAGCCGGCGCGGTCGTCCTGGCGCGCGGTGTTCACCAACCGGGCGTTCCTGCTGCTCTGCCTCGCGTACAGCAGCTACCTCGTCGCCTACAACCAGCTCTACCTCTCCCTCCCCGTCGAGGTGGAGCGGGCCACCGGCTCGCAGGCCGCGCTCGGCTGGCTCTTCGCGCTGTCCTCGCTGCTCGTCGTCGCCGCCCAGCTGCCGCTGACCCGCTGGTCCGCCCGCCGGATCGCGCCGCGCACCGCGCTCGTCGCCGGCCTCGCGGTCGTGGCCGCCGGATTCGCCGCCGTACCGCTCACGCCCGGCGGGCCCGGCGGACTGCTGCCCGGCGCCGCGCTCGTCGTCCTGCTGACCCTGGGCCAGATGCTGCTGGTCCCCGCCGCCCGCGGCCTCGTCCCGGACCTGGTCGAGGACCGGCAGCTCGGGCTGGCCACCGGGGCGCTGTCCTCCGTCTCCGGGCTCGCCGTGCTCGGGGGCAGCGCGGCCACCGGCGCCCTGCTGGAGGCTCCCGCGCCCGTGCGGTGGGCGGTGCTCGCGGTGGTCCCGCTGGCCGGGGCGGGGCTGGCGTTCACCCTTCCGGCGGGACGCGGCGGGAAGGAAGCGGGACCGCGCGCGGTTGCCGGGTAGGAGCAGCATCGGAACACCGGACCCGGTCCCACCGACCCGCCGCACACAGGAGGACGTACGCATGACCGCCGCACTCTCCACCGAGCTCAAGAACCTGCTCGACACCCCCGTGTTCGTCAACATCGCCACCATCCAGCCCGACGGCAGCCCCCAGGTCTCCCCGGTCTGGGTCAAGCGCGACGGCGACGACGTGCTCATCTCCACCACCGTCGGGCGCCGCAAGGAGAAGAACCTCCGCCGCGACCCGCGCGTCACCGTCGTCGTCCAGCCCTTCGACGCCCCGTACAGCTACGCCGAGATCCGCGGCGAGGCGACGCTGACGACGGACGGCGGGCAGGAACTGATCGACGAGCTCTCGGTGAAGTACACCGGCAAGCCGTACGCGGAGTTCAACCCGAACTCCGGCGCCGACGACCCCCGCGTGGTCGTCCGCATCTCGCCGCGCAAGGTCGTCGGCAGCATCTGAGACCCGGGGCTCTCCCGCGTACTCGTACGGCTGGAAAACGCTCTCCGGGGTGTTCAGAACCATCCCGGTACCAGAAAGTTGTCCCCGCGATCCCCAAGGGTCGCGGGGCACTGGTGCGGGCCTACTACCCTTGAGGCGTGACTATTCGCCTGCACGACACCAACGCCCGGCAGATCCGTGACTTCGTACCGCTCACCGCGGGCTGCGTCTCGATCTACCTCTGTGGCGCCACTGTCCAGGCAGCACCGCACATCGGCCACATCCGCTCGGGCCTGAACTTCGACATCATGCGCCGCTGGTTCGCCTACCGCGGCTACGACGTCACGTTCATCCGGAACGTCACCGACATCGACGACAAGATCATCGCGAAGTCCGCCGAGCAGGGCCGCCCCTGGTGGTCGATCGGCTACGAGAACGAGCGCGCGTTCAACGACGGCTACGACGTGCTCGGCTGCCTGCCGCCCACCTACGAGCCCCGTGCCACCGGCCACATCCCCGAGATGATCGAGATGATGCGCGGCCTGATCGAGCGCGGCCACGCCTACGAGTCCGACGGCAACGTCTACTTCGACGTGCGCTCCCTGCCCGGCTATCTGGAGCTCTCCAACCAGGAGCTGGACGATCTGCGCCAGCCCTCCGGCGAGGGCGAGACCGGCAAGCGCGACCAGCGCGACTTCGCCATGTGGAAGGCGGCCAAGCCGGGCGAGCCCAGCTGGGAGACGCCCTGGGGCCGCGGCCGGCCCGGCTGGCACCTGGAGTGCTCCGCGATGGCCCACAAGTACCTGGGCTCCGCGTTCGACATCCACGGCGGCGGCATCGACCTGATCTTCCCGCACCACGAGAACGAGATCGCCCAGGCCAAGGCGTACGGCGACGCGTTCGCCACCTACTGGGTGCACAACGGCTGGGTCACCATGTCCGGCGAGAAGATGTCGAAGTCGCTCGGCAACTCCGTCCTCGTCAGCGAGATGGTCAAGCACTGGCGCCCGATCGTCCTGCGCTACTACCTGGGCACCCCGCACTACCGGTCGATGATCGAGTACAGCGAGGAGGCCCTGCGCGAGGCCGAGTCCGCGTTCGCGCGGATCGAGGGCTTCGTCCAGCGCGTCACCGAGAAGGCCGGGGAGACCGTCGCCCCCGCCGCCGAGGTGCCGCCCGCCTTCGCCGAGGCGATGGACGAGGACCTGGGCGTGCCGCAGGCGCTGGCGATCATCCACACCGCCGTCCGCCAGGGCAACAGCGCCCTCGCCGCCGACGACAAGGAAGCCGCCGTCGACCGCCTCGCCGAGGTCCGGGCCATGCTCGGCGTCCTCGGCCTCGACCCCCTCGACCCGCACTGGGCGGGCGAGAGCGACCGGGGCGAGGACCTGCACGGCGTCGTCGACACCCTCGTCCGCCTCGTCCTCGACCAGCGGCAGTCGGCCCGCGCCCGCAAGGACTGGGCCGCCGCCGACGCCATCCGCGACCAGCTCAACCAGTCCGGCCTCGTCATCGAGGACAGCCCCACCGGCCCCCGGTGGACGCTGGGACCGCGCTGAGCACCCGCTCCGAGCAGCGAGATGGTGCCGCCCGGCGATCCGGGCGGCACACTTTCCTTATACGTACGTACGTCTGAAAGCAACGAAACAGGTAGATCATGGCCGGGAACAGCCAGCGCAGGAACCGCCGCACGTCCAACAAGAAGGGCATGCAGGTCGGCAGCGGTGGCCAGCGACGCCGTGGTCTCGAAGGCAAGGGACCGACGCCGCCCGCCTCCGCCCGCAAGGGACACAAGAAGAACCGGGTCGCCAGCGCCCAGGCCAAGCAGGCCGCGGCCCGCCGCCCCGCACCCCGGCGCGGCGGCGTCAAGGGCACCTCGGAGATGGTCGTCGGCCGCAACCCGGTCTACGAGGCCCTGCGCGACGGCGTGCCCGCCACCACCCTGTACGTCCAGCAGTACATCGACAACGACGAGCGCGTCCGCGACGCCCTCAAGCTCGCGGGCGAGCGCGGCAACATCAACCTGATGGAGGCCCCGCGTCCCGAGCTGGACCGGATGACGAACGGCCTGAACCACCAGGGCCTCGTCCTCCAGGTCCCGCCGTACGAGTACGCGCACCCGGAGGACCTCACCGCCGCCGCGTACGACAACAACGAGGACCCGCTGATCGTCGCCCTCGACGGGGTGACCGACCCGCGCAACCTCGGCGCCATCGTCCGCTCCGTCTCCGCCTTCGGCGGCCACGGCGTCGTCGTCCCCGAGCGCCGCGCGGCCGGCATGACCGCCGGTGCCTGGAAGTCCTCGGCCGGCACGGCGGCCCGCACGCCCGTCTCCCGGGTCACCAACCTCACCCGCGCGCTGGAGGGCTACCAGAAGGCGGGCCTCACGGTCGTCGGCCTGGCCGCCGACGGCGAGCACACGGTGGAGGACCTTCAGGAGCTGGCGGGCCCGGTCGTCATCGTCATCGGCAGCGAGGGCAAGGGCCTCGGCCGCCTCGTCGGCGAGACCTGCGACTACCGGGTGCGGATCTCGATGCCGGGCGGCGCGGAGTCGCTCAACGCCGGTGTCGCGGCGGGCATCGTGATGTACGAGGTGGCGCGCCGCCGCGCCTAGATCCGGCCCACGGGGGCGGCGTTCGCGCGGCAACCGGCTCGTCCGCCGGGCGAGTTGACGCGCGAACGCCGAACACCCATCCAGGATGCCCGAGTTTGGCCGGATCTTGACGGGTCTCGGACACATCCGGTGCGGTCAAGGCAGTGTCCTAAACACACATCACTCGGTTAGATGAGTGTGGACACCAGAACGCCTCGGTTCGACGAGCAACCCGCCCTGAGCATGACCAAGGTGGACAGCGACCCCGCGCAGGTCATCGTCAACCACGCCAGCTTCCGGGTGCAGCTCGCCCCGGGTCAGCGCGCACGGCTGCGCGGTGCCCCCGCGGAAACGGCCCGCATCCCCGCCATGAGCGGCGCCGGCGGCGGCCGCAGGCGGGCGCCCGTCGTCTGGAGCGGCAAGTCCGCCCCCGGCGACCCCGGAGCGACGGGCCTCCTCCAGGCCGTGCGCAACTCCACCGCCGGACACCTCGACGCCGGACTCGGCGCGGCCCCCGGCGGCGGGCACGGCCACGAAGCGGGCGCGACGCAGGTCATCCCGCTCCTGGAGGAGACGCAGCCCAACCCCGTACTGACCGCCCCCCACCAGCCGGGACGCACCGGCCCGCTGCTGCCGCCCATGCGGCAGGCCGTCGGCGCGTACGACGACCCGCTCGACGGGCCCGCCGGCCCCGGCGACGACTACGACGACCCCGCCACCCCGGAAGCCGACGAAGCCGACTCCCGCGCCCGGCGCGGCACGGGCGACCCCGTCCGGCACGCCTACTACCCCGGCCACCGGATGAACCTGGGCGTCGTCCTGCTCCCCATGCGGGTCCTCCTCGGCTTCATCTCCATCTACGCCGGCATGGGCAAGCTGTGCGACCCCGTCTACTTCGACGGCGGCGAGCGCGGCTCGATGGTCAAGTGGCTGACCTCCCTGCACCCCTGGGCTGTGGCCGAGCCGCTGCGCGACTTCGCGCTCTCCCACCCGGTCGGCGCCGGACTCACCGTCGCCTTCCTCCAGGTCGTCGTCGGCGTCCTCACCGTCCTCGGCCTCTGGCAGCGGGTCGCCGCCGCGTTCGGCGCACTCCTCTCCGCCGCACTGCTGGTCACGGTCAGCTGGCGCACGGTCGCCGTGTACGACGCCCCCGACATCATCCTGCTCGCCGCCTGGAGCCCGCTGATCATCGCGGGCGCCCCGGTCTACTCCGTCGACGGCCGGCTCGCCGGGGAGGCCTGGCGCAAGCTCGGCCCGCGCTCGGAGCTCTGGGACCTGCGCCGCCGCGTCCTGCGCCGGGGCACCGTCGTCGCGACCGTCGTCGTCGGCCTCACCCTGCTCATCGGCTCCATCCTCGGCGGCGCGGTCCGCTCCACCGAGGTCGTCACCGTCCCCGGCCGCAACGACAACCCCACCAACCGCCTCCCCGGCCAGCCGCTCCCGCAGGAGTCCACCGGCGAACGCCAGGCCTCCCGTACGCCGCAACAGCAGCCGCAGCCGCAGCCCACCAGCTCCGGCGCGGCCACCGCACCCGAGGGCGGCCAGGCCAGCCCCGGCGCGACCCGCGAAACGGGCGGCGGCCAGAGCACCGGCTCGGGCAGCACCCAGCCCAGCCAGACCCAGGGCACGGGCCAGGCGCCCCCGCAGCAGACCACCCCGCAGCAGCCCCCGGCCGCCACCAGCGCCGGGCCCGACGCCTCGTCCGGCTCCACCGGCGGCGACGCCTCCACGGGCGGCGGCGGCGAACCGGCCCCCACCGGCGGCTCGACCTCCTCCGGCGGCGAGGGATCGAGCTCGGGCGGCGGCGGCCGGAACCCCATCGGCGGCCTCCTCGGCTGACCCGTACGACAGCGGTAACGACCGCGACGACAGCAACGAGGGGGGGGGGGGGGGGGGGGGGGGGGGGGGGGGGGGGGCGCCGGGGATAAGTAGAGAGATGGGGGCGGCCAGCGGGGGGTGGTGGGGGGGGGGGGGGGGGGGGGGGGGGGGAAAAAAAGCAGGGG
>NZ_JAFEUF010000020.1:43769-54242 GCF_016901035.1 Streptomyces durocortorensis | reverse complement strand
TGCCACTCGCCGTCCGTGCCGAGCGCGTACTCCACGGTGTCGACGCCGGAGCCCGGGGGGGGGGGCGCGGGGGGGGCCCCCGCCGGGGCGCTGTTCGCGCTGTGGGCGGTGTGGTGGCCGGGGGCGGGGACGGCCGTCGCGGCCGGGTTCCGTGCCGCCTCGACCGCTCTTCGCGCCCACCTCTCGTCCTCGCTGTACCGGTCCCGGGCAGCCACGGTCAGCAGGGCCAGCGCCTCGGGCCCGGTCTCCCGGGCGGCGAAGGCGAGGGCCGTGGAGTCCAGGCCGCCGGAGAGTTCACAGCTGATCCGGTCCAGGCCGCCGACATGGGCCCGTACGGAGGCGGCGACGGCGTCCCCGACCTTGCGGGCCCCCTCCGCCAGGGGGAGTTCCCCGGGCGGCGGCTCCCACCAGCGGTGCTCCGTGGGACCGGGGACGGCGGCCGTGCCCGGTGCTGCGACGGGCAGGGCCAGGCCATACCCGGCACCGGTCTCGTGAACGCCGCGCCACACGGCGCGGCGGCTCAGGGGGTGCGGCAGGAAGTCCAGCAGCCGGAGCGCCAGCGCGCCCTCGTCCAGGGGCGCGTCGATGAGGCGGGCCAGGGCGGCGGGACGGTCGGAGGCGATGGTTCCGGCATCCGGGTGCCGGGCGTGGTAGATCCGGCGGAGTCCGGTGGCGGTGCCCCGGATCCAGCTCTCCCCGGACAGCCGGGCGATCACGTGGTAGAGGCCGGGCAGCCGGGCGAGGCGGCGTTCCAGGCCGGTCCGGTCGCGAGCGCCCTCCAGGAGCCCGGCGAGCACGGCGTCGGGGACGCGGTCCGGGCCGATGAGGACGAGGGCGTCCTCGCCCCGCGCGAGGTGGCTGGCCTTGCGGACCAGCGTGCGGGCGACGACCCAGGGCCGGCCCGAGGGATGGACGACGGTCAGGGTGTCGCCCACCCCTCGGGCCTGCCCGGCAGCCGCTCCCGGTGCGGAGGCCACCGGCGCGGAGGACCGCCCGGAAGCCGCTCCCGGTGCGGGAAGCCGCCCGGCCGCTGCCGCTCCCGCCACGCTGTCCGGCAGGACGACGAAGTAGTCACGCAGTTGGCCGGGCATCTTCGCCTTTCGGAAGTTCTCACACAGTGCACAGGGAACGGGCCGGCGGATCAGATGATGCGTCGGCTCCAGTACTCCTTGTACGAGCCGACGAAGTAGCCGGCGGTCTTCTTCGAAAAGTCGCCCTGCTTGAACATCGACGGCTTCACATAAGCCTTCTTCTGCTGCTTCATGACACCTTCCCTTCTGTGCGGTTGACGACCGTTATGCCCAACTGGCTTCTGCATAACTGGAGTTATTCATGCGACGGGTGTTCACCGTGCGAACACCAGAGCCATCATGTCCCTCTGCCGAACCGGTACGCATGATTCCGACTTACCGTGCGAAGTTGGCTGGATAGCGCGAGCGACGAGGTCCGGGGCGGGTGCGTTCGGGGCGCGTCCGCCCGGGTCCGGCCGACCGGCCGGCCACCCTGTGCAGTCGCACACCACCCCCACCGAGGAGCCTCGGTGGACTGGACCAATGACTGTTTCCGGTCGCCGGACCGGGCAGTGAGCTGGCAAGAGAAGGACCGGCCGAACCAGGAACCGGAGAACCAGCCGTGAGCGGGCCCCTGAGCGGCTCCTCGGCCGCTTTACCCCAGGGATCGCGGGCGCGCCACCGCCCTCGGCACAGTCGCACCGAAACGTGCTGCCGTACGGGAGTGGCCACGGCAAGTAGTCATTCGGCCACGCGAACCCCGCGCAGCCGCCCGGCCGCCACCGCTCACACGGCCGACAGCCGCCCCGCCCCTACCTCCTGCGCAGCCGGTAGCCGCCCCAGGCCGCCGTTCCCGCGCCCAGAAGCAGCGGGATCATGGCGTAGCCGACGAGCATCGAGGAGTGGGCGTACCAGCGTCCGCCGTCGAACACCTGGGTCGCGGTCATCGTCGCGGGGTCGGTCCGGCCGTCGTGGTCGGCGAAGACGATCCGGGTGCGCTCGATCGATGCCGACCGGGGCACGCCGTCCACGTGGGCGCGCAGCGCCTCCCGGGCCGCCCGGTCGCGCTCGGCCGCGTTGGCGCGCTGCTGGGCGGCGCTCTCGCCGGAGCAGTGCCAGACGGTCTGGCCCTTCTCGGTTCGGACGTCGTGGCATTCGACACGGCCGAAGGTCTCCACCCGCATACCGAGGGCCCCGGAGAGGCCCGTCCCGGTCACCACGGCGAACAGCCCCAGCGCGAACAGCAGGGCACCGCCCACGACGAGCGCGACCCCCGTGAGCCTCCCTCGGCCCGTTCTCCCCGCAGCACCCACGCTCATGCCCGCCCCGCCCCCGTATCCGTACGGCCGTGTCCGTACGGCCGTCCCCTCACGCCAGTGTCCCAAGGAACCCGGACACGCCACAGGGGCGGCACCTCCGGTGAAGGAGATACCGCCCCTGTGGGACGTACTGCGAACGTACGGGGACGTACGCGGAACCTCGGATCAGGCGGGGAGGCCGGAGCCTCCGTGGCTGATCAGAAGTCCATGTCACCGCCCGGCATGCCACCCGGAGCGGCCGCGCCGGCCTTCTCGGGCTTGTCGGCGATGACGGCCTCGGTGGTGAGGAAGAGCGCGGCGATGGACGCGGCGTTCTGCAGAGCGGAGCGCGTGACCTTCGCCGGGTCGAGAATGCCCTCGGCGATCATGTCGACGTACTCGCCGGTCGCGGCGTTGAGGCCGTGACCGATCGGCAGGTTGCGGACCTTCTCCACGACGACGCCGCCCTCAAGACCACCGTTGACGGCGATCTGCTTGAGCGGGGCCTCCAGCGCGAGCTTCACGGCGTTGGCGCCGGTCGCCTCGTCGCCCGTGAGGTCGAGCTTCTCGAAGACGGCCGAGGCCTGGAGCAGAGCCACGCCACCACCGGCGACGATGCCCTCCTCGACGGCGGCCTTGGCGTTGCGCACCGCGTCCTCGATGCGGTGCTTGCGCTCCTTGAGCTCCACCTCGGTGGCGGCGCCGGCCTTGATGACGGCCACGCCGCCGGCCAGCTTCGCGAGGCGCTCCTGGAGCTTCTCGCGGTCGTAGTCCGAGTCGGAGTTCTCGATCTCGGCACGGATCTGGTTGACGCGACCCTGAACCTGGTCGCTGTCACCGGCGCCGTCGACGATCGTCGTCTCGTCCTTGGTGATGACGACCTTGCGGGCGCGGCCGAGCAGGTCCAGGCCGGCGTTCTCCAGCTTGAGACCGACCTCCTCGGAGATCACGGTGCCACCGGTGAGGATGGCGATGTCCGCGAGCATGGCCTTGCGGCGGTCGCCGAAGCCCGGGGCCTTGACGGCGACGGACTTGAACGTGCCCTTGATCTTGTTGACGACCAGGGTGGAGAGCGCCTCGCCCTCGACGTCCTCGGCGATGATCAGCAGGGGCTTGCCCGACTGCATGACCTTCTCCAGCAGCGGGATCAGGTCCTTGACGCTGCCGATCTTCGAGTTGACGATCAGGATGTACGGGTCGTCGAGCGACGCCTCCATACGCTCCATGTCGGTCGCGAAGTAGGCCGAGATGTAGCCCTTGTCGAAGCGCATACCCTCGGTGAGCTCCAGCTCCAGACCGAAGGTCTGGGACTCCTCGACGGTGATGACGCCTTCCTTGCCGACCTTGTCCATCGCCTCGGCGATCTTGGCGCCGATCTCGGTGTCGGCGGCGGAGATGGAGGCGGTCGAAGCGATCTGCTCCTTGGTCTCCACGTCCTTGGCCTGCTCCAGCAGAGCGGCGGAGACGGCCTCGACGGCCTTCTCGATGCCGCGCTTGAGGGCCATCGGGTTGGCGCCTGCGGCGACGTTGCGCAGACCCTCGCGGACGAGAGCCTGGGCGAGAACGGTGGCGGTGGTCGTACCGTCGCCGGCGACGTCGTCCGTCTTCTTGGCGACCTCCTTGACCAGCTCCGCACCGATCTTCTCGTACGGGTCCTCGAGCTCGATCTCCTTGGCGATGGAAACACCATCGTTGGTGATCGTGGGCGCGCCCCACTTCTTCTCGAGGACGACGTTACGGCCCTTGGGGCCGAGGGTGACCTTGACGGCGTCGGCGAGCTGGTTCATCCCGCGCTCGAGACCGCGCCGTGCCTCCTCGTCGAACGCGATGATCTTGGCCATGTGAAGTGGTCCTCCCGGACAGGGGTGGATTTCTCCGGACCGGGAGGCGCCCGCGACGGACGGCCTGCGCGTGTGATGGTTCCTTGCCCCATCGCACCTGCGGGCCTCACCGGCCCGATCCAAGTTCTGTCACTCTCACCTGGAGAGTGCTAACGCCAATGATTAGCACTCGACCCCTGCGAGTGCAAGCGTCCCTCTCCGGATGTGGACAGCGGCGCGCCCCCCGGCAGGCCCCCCGACAGGCCCCGTCAGGGCCGCCCGGACGCGCGTAGGGCCCGATCCCCTGATCCCGGGGTCGGGCCCTACGTGCGTGAGTGGTGTCGTCGGACGACCGCGCCGAGCTCAGCCGACGGCGAGCTTGACCATGTCGGCCTGGGGCCCCTTCTGGCCCTGCGAGATCTCGAATTCAACTCGCTGACCCTCTTCGAGGGTGCGGTACCCGTCCATCTGGATCGCGCTGTAGTGGACGAAAACATCCGCACCACCGTCGACCGCGATGAAGCCGTACCCCTTCTCCGCGTTGAACCACTTGACGGTGCCCTGAGCCATGCCTAACTCCCCTATTACTGGCCCTTGCACGGGACCGCACTTCGCGGGCCCGGGTCGGAACTCACCCTCCGACAGGAGAGGGTGTGCGGCGCCGCAGCGCGTCGACCGCGGCCGAATGTATCCGCCCAACTGCCCTCTGCAACAGGTCAATCGGACGAGAATTCTGGGCATGGGAGAACACGCGAATATGCGGGTTTGCTGAGATTTACGGGCAAGTCGGGCCAGGCAAAGGGCACTTATGCCGCAAGAGGTTCAGGTACTTTGGCTGCTTCTTATCGGGGCCGGGCGCATTCTCATATGCGGGCGGCACAGGCAGCGGGTGGCGCTTCCCCAACTGTACCGCGCTCAACCATGCAGAATTGCCCCCACCCCTTCTCTCGCGGAGGGGGCAACGGTCGTTCGGTCGACGGCTGTCGGATCAGCAGCCGCCGGCCACCGCGGGGATGATCGAGACGCCGGCGCCGTCCGGGGTGGCCGCGTCCAGGCCGCCCTCGAAGCGCACGTCGTCGTCGTTGACGTACACGTTGACGAAGCGGCGCAGCTTGCCCTGGTCGTCCAGAACGCGGGCGGCGATGCCCGGGTGGTCCTTCTCCAGGGACTCGATGACCTCGGAGAGCTTCGCGCCCTCCGCCGGGACCTCGGCCTGGCCGCCCGTGTACGTACGGAGGATGGTGGGGATGCGGACCTTGACGCTCATGGTGGTGCCCTTCTTCCTTCGGTACGGGGTGGTCGTCAGGCGGTGCCGAGGCCCGCGGCGCGGAACGCGTCCAGGCTCGGCTTGATGGTGGCCGTGGCCTGCGAGGTGGCGGAGACCGCGTCGAGCGTCTTGAGGCCGTCACCGGTGTTGACGACGACGGTGGTGAGCGTCGGGTCGATGACACCGGCCTCGATGAGCTTCTTCGTCACGCCGAGCGTCACGCCGCCCGCCGTCTCGCCGAAGATGCCCTCGGTGCGGGCCAGCAGCTTGATCGCGTCGACGACCTGCTCGTCGGTGACGTCCTCCACCGCGCCGCCGGTGCGCCGGGCGATGTCCAGGACGTAGGGGCCGTCCGCCGGGTTGCCGATGGCCAGCGACTTGGCGATGGTGTTCGGCTTCTGGGGGCGGACCACGTCGTGACCGGCCTTGAAGGCGGCGGAGACCGGGGAGCAGCCCTCGGCCTGGGCGCCGAAGATCTTGTACGGCTTGTCCTCGACCAGGCCGAGCTTGATCAGCTCCTGGAGGCCCTTGTCGATCTTCGTGAGCTGCGAGCCGGACGCGATCGGGATGACGATCTGGTCGGGCAGCCGCCAGCCGAGCTGCTCGCAGATCTCGTACGCCAGCGTCTTGGAGCCCTCGCCGTAGTACGGGCGGAGGTTGACGTTGACGAAGCCCCAGCCCTCGCCGAGCGGGTCGCCGATGAGCTCGGAGCAGAAGCGGTTGACGTCGTCGTAATTGCCCTCGATACCGACCAGCTCACCGCCGTACACCGCGGCCATGACGACCTTGCCCTGCTCCAGGTCGTGCGGGATGAACACACAGGAGCGCAGTCCGGCGCGGGCGGCGGCGGCGCCGACGGCTCCGGCCAGGTTGCCCGTGGAGGAGCAGGAGAGGGTGGTGAAACCGAAGGCGCGGGCGGCCTCGACGGCGATCGCGACGACGCGGTCCTTGAAGGAGTGCGTCGGGTTGCCGGAGTCGTCCTTGACGTACAGGCCGCCGGTGACGCCCAGCTCACGGGCGAGGTTGTCGGCCTTGACCAGCTTGGTGAAGCCGGGGTTGATGTTGGGCTTGTCCGCGACGTCGGCGGGGACGGGCAGCAGCGGGGCGTAGCGCCAGATGTTGTCCGGGCCGGCCTCGATGCGCTTGCGCAGCTCCTCCGGGGAGCCGGTGGGCAGGTCGTAGGCCACTTCCAGTGGCCCGAAACAGGACGCACAGGCGAAGAGCGGGCCGAGCTCGAAACGCTCGCCGCACTCGCGGCAGGAAAGCGCCGCGGCGGGACCGAGGTCCGGGGTGGCGGTGGTGGCATTACCTGCGACGGTCTGAACAGCCATGATGGCGGAGGCCCTTTCTCCTCATCTTCCTCGCGACGCATTTCGCCGCAAGACGGAATTGGCACCTTCCCCACCGTGACCTCGCGGTCGGCAGGAGGGTTGCCGGGACTTCAACGGGCCGTTCCCTCAGTCCCTCTGGATGAGCTCTATGGCGCTGGATCTTCGATCCAGGCGTTTATGTGCGGTCCGACCCCGACATGCGACGGTCATCCGCGTTGTTCAAGACTGTAACCGAAGCACCGGACCGTTGAGATAGTCGTCCGAACCGCGAGATGGATCACATACAGGGAGTGCCGACCGTGCTCGAAGAGGTGGAACGCTGGCTGACCAGGCGTTCCTGGTCGTCCGGCGACCGCCCGCTGAACCGGCTCACCGACGCCCGGGCCGCCGACCCGCGCGTCACGTCCGTGAGCGTGGTGCTGCCCGCGCTGAACGAGGAGGCCACGGTCGGCGCGATCGTGGCGACGATCCGCCGCGAGCTGATGGAGAAGGTCCGGCTGGTCGACGAGCTGGTGGTGATCGACTCGGGTTCGACGGACTCGACCGCCGCCGTGGCCCGGGCGGCGGGCGCGCGGGTGGTCCACCGGGACGCGATCCTGCCCCGGATCCCGGCGCTGCCCGGCAAGGGCGAGGTGCTGTGGCGGTCGCTCCTGGTGACCAGCGGCGAGATCGTCTGCTTCGTGGACGCCGACCTCAAGGACTTCTCGGCGGACTTCGTCTCGGGCACGGTCGGCCCGCTGCTCACCGATCCGGCCGTGCAGTTCGTCAAGGCGATGTACGACCGTCCGCTCGGCGACAGCGCAGGCCAGGGCGGCCGGGTCACCGAACTGGTGGCACGCCCGCTGCTCAATCTGCACTGGCCGCAGCTGGCCGGTTTCGTGCAGCCGCTGGGCGGCGAGTACGCGGTGCGGCGCTCCCTGCTGGAGCGGCTCCCGTTCCCGGTCGGTTACGGAGTGGAGCTGGGGCTGCTCGTGGACGCGCTGCACACCGTGGGCCTGGACGCGCTGGGCCAGGTGGACGTGGGGGTGCGGCGCCACCGCCACCAGGACGGGCAGGCGCTGGGCCGGATGGCGGCGGCGATCTACCGCACGGCGCAGCTGCGGCTCTCCCGGGGCCATCTGGTGCGGCCGGCGCTGACCCAGTTCGAGCGCGGCGAGGACGGCTTCGTGCCGCGCACCCATGCGGTGGACACGGAGGAACGGCCGCCGATGCGGGAGATCGCGGAGTACGCGGAGCGCCACGCGGCGTGAGGGAGCCCGGGACGCGCGTTTGGCGGCTTCCCGAACGGGCTAGGTTCCGCTACATGGTCACCGAGCACACGTCTTCCTCGCACGCCCAGGTCCTCGTCGCGTCCAACCGCGGCCCGATCACGTACACGCTCGGCGAGGACGGGACGCTCGACGCCAAGCGCGGCGGCGGCGGGCTCGTCTCCGGGCTGAGCGCCGTCGACGACAAGCTGTGGGTCTGCGCGGCCCTCGGCGACGGCGACCGCGAGGCGGTGCGGCGCGGGGTCGGGGAGCCGGGCGTGCGGATGCTGGACATCGACGCCGAGGTGCACGCCGACGCGTACAACGGCATCGCGAACTCGGTGCTGTGGTTCGTCCACCACCTGCTCTACCAGACGCCCGTCGAGCCGGTCTTCGACACGGAGTTCCGGCGGCAGTGGGCGTCCTACGAGACGTACAACCGGGCCTTCGCCGAGGCACTGGCCGAGGAGGCGGGCCCGGAGGCGACGGTCCTCGTGCAGGACTACCACCTGGCCCTGGTCCCCGGCATGCTCCGCGAGCTGCGCCCGGATCTGAGGATCGGCCACTTCTCGCACACCCCGTGGGCCCCGGTGGACTACTTCCGGCTGCTGCCCGACGACATCGCGGAGCAGTTGCTGCGCGGCATCCTCGGCGCGGACCGGGCCGCGTTCCTGACCCGGCGCTGGGCGGACGCGTTCATCGGCTGCTGTACGGAGATCCTCGGCGGCACGGGCCGGACCAGGATCGGGGTGCACGGCCTGGGGGCCGACGCGGACTTCCTGCGCCGCCGATCGCACGAGGCGGACGTGGACGAGCGGATGGCGGCGCTGCGGGAGCAGGTGGGCGAGGACAGGAAGACCATCGTCCGGGTCGACCGCACCGAGCTGTCCAAGAACATCGTGCGCGGCCTGCACGCGTACCGCACGCTGCTGGAGACCCGCCCCGAGTGGCGCGAGCGCGTCGTCCACATCGCCTTCGCCTACCCCTCCCGCCAGGACCTCGCCGTCTACCGGGACTACACGGCGGCGGTGCAGTCACTGGCCACGGAGATCAACGGGGCGTACGGCACGGAGAGCTGGACTCCGGTCGTCCTCCACGTCAAGGACGACTTCGCCCGGTCCCTGGCCGCGTACCGACTGGCGGACGTGGCCCTGGTCAACCCGATCCGCGACGGCATGAACCTGGTCGCCAAGGAGGTCCCCGTCGTCTCGGACCACGGCTGCGCGCTGGTGCTGTCGCGGGAGGCGGGGGCGTACGAGGAGCTGGGCGAGGACGCGATCGTGGTGAACCCGTACGACGTGGTCGGCACGGCGGAGGCCCTGCACGAGGCACTGGCAATGAGCGCGGACGAGCGGTCCGGCCGCACGAAGCGGCTGGCGGAGGCGGCGACCGCGCTCCCGCCGCAGCAGTGGTTCATGGACCAGCTGGAGGCGCTGCGGCAGGGGTGAAGGGGTTGACGTGAAGGGGTTGACCTACAGGCGGTCCGCCAGGGCCTCCGGGAACTACAGGCGGTCCGCCAGGGCCGCCAGGAAGTCCACCACCGCGGCCGGGCCCGGCACCGACAGGTCGGCGCGCTCGGCCAGTTCGGGCACTTCGGCGCTCCCGCTGCACACCAGGAGACCGGGGATGCCGTCCGGGCCCTCGCTGCGCAGCTTCTCCACCGCGGCGAACGCGGCGAGGTCCCCGAGGTCGTCGCCGGCGTAGATCACGGACTCGGCGTCCAGCTCCGCGACGAACCCGGCGAGCGCGACGCCCTTGTCCATGCCGGGCGGGCGCAACTCCAGCACCAGGCGGCCCGGTTCGACGATCAGCCCATGCCTGGCCGCCAGCTCGCCGAGGGGGCCGCGCAGCGTCTCGAAGGCCGCCTGCGGGTCCTGGGCGCGCCGGGTGTGGACGGCGACGGCCTGGCCCTTCTCCTCGATCCAGGTGCCGTGCCAGGCCCCGAACTCATGGAGTACACCGGGGAGTTCGGCGCGCACCGCGGTGACGCCCGGGTGCGGAGCGGGGGCGTGGACCGTGCCGGTCACCGCGTCCCAACGCTCGGCGCCGTAGTGCCCGAGCACGACGAGGTGCTCCAGGCCGGGGACGCCCGCGAAGCCCCCGTAGCGCACGGCGACGCCCGCCGGGCGGCCGGTGATCACGGCGATCGCGGCGACCTTCGGCGCGAGCGCGGCGAGCGCCTCGACGGTGCCGGGATGGGCGCGGGCCTGCTCGGGGTCCGGGACGATGTCGGCGAGCGTGCCGTCGAAGTCGAGCGCGACGACCGCACGGTCGGGCCGGGCGAGAACGGCGTCGAGCCCCTCGCGGCCGGCCGGGGTGGTCGGGGACGGCAGGTTTTCCGGGTGACTGCCCATGGGTCGAGCCTAACGGGTACGAGGCCCGGGCGCGGGCGGGGCGCGCGCCCGCGCCGCCGGGGGCCCCCCCCCCCCCCCCGCGCCGGCGGCGGGGCGCCCAGGAGACCCCGCCCACAAAAACAGAAAAATAAAAATGATTTACAACG
>NZ_JAFEUF010000020.1:24598-43759 GCF_016901035.1 Streptomyces durocortorensis | reverse complement strand
GGGGTGTGGGGGGGGGGTGTGGTTTTGTGGGTTGCGCCCATTCGGCCCCCCCGTCGGGTCGCCCCGGCCGCCGCGCGGCCGCCGGGCCCGGCGGGGGGGGGCTCCCGCACACCTCCTCCGGCTTGCCGCGCTTGACAGTCACTCCCTCACGACTCCATGATTCCATTAATTGACTAATGGAATCGAGGCGAGGCGCGTGGCAGACACGACCACCCCGAACGCGACATCCGGCAGCTGGGCCCTGGAAGCCCGCGGCCTGGGCAAGCGCTACCGGCGCGGCTGGGCGCTGCGCGACTGCTCCTTCCGGATCCCGGCCGGCCGCATCTGCGGTCTGGTCGGCCCGAACGGGGCCGGCAAGTCCACCCTGCTCGGGCTGGCGACCCGGCAGGTGCAGCCGACCACCGGCGAACTGCGGGTCTTCGGCGTACCGGTCGACGACCCCGCCGTGATGCCCACCTTCGCGTTCCTCGGGCAGGACAAGCCGCTGTTCAAGCGGTTCACCGTGGCGGACACCCTGCGGATGGGCGCCGAGCTGAACCCCGGCTGGGACGCGGCTGCGGCGACCCGGATCGTCCGCTCGGGCAACGTCCCGCTGCACGCGAAGATCGGCACGCTCTCCGGCGGCCAGCGCACCCGCGTGGCCTTCGCCCTCGCCTTCGGCAAGCGGCCCGACCTGCTGCTCCTGGACGAGCCGATGTCGGACCTCGACCCGCTGGCCCGCGACGAGATGAGCACCCTGCTGATGGCGGAGGCCGTCGAGCGCGGCACGACGGTGGTGATGTCCTCGCACATGCTGACCGAGCTGGAGGACATGTGCGACTACCTGCTGGTCGTCTCCGAGGGCCGGATCCGCATGGCCGGTGACGCCGACGCGCTCGTACCGGCCCACACCCTGGTCACCGGGGTGTCCCGGGACGGCTCGCTGCCGCCCGAGCTCGACCACCACACGGTCGTCGAAACCCGGCTCCAGGGACGCCAGTTCCAGGCGATGATCCGGCCCAGGGGCCCGCTCCCCGCCGGCTGGGAGAGCGCCGAACCCTCCCTGGAGGAAGTCCTCCTCGCCCATCTCCGCTCCCCGGACGCGCCCTCGCTCTACACCCAGGGCGCCCGCGTCGAGGCCGAAGGGAACCAGGCCGCATGAGCACCACCCTCACCGAGAAGTCCGTCGAACCCGGCACCGGACGCAGTCTGTTGCGCGGCATGCCGTGGCTCGTCGTCCGCCAGCACCGGGTCGCGCTGGCCTGCGTCCTCGGCCTCACCCTGCTGACCGCGCTGTGGATCGTGTACGAGCGCCACGAACTGGTGCAGCTGCTCGACGCGAAGGGCTGGCCGGAGAACGACGCCAGCCGGTCGATGGACAACAACCGCGGCTACGACTACATCACCGGCATCATCAACGGTTTCCCGCTGATCCTCGCCGTCTTCATCGGGGCCCCGCTCATCGCGGGCGACCAGGAGAACGGCACCGCTCAGCTCGTCACCACCCAGTCCGCGTCCCGCCTCCAGTGGCTGATCGCCAAGCTGGGCCTCGCCTACTCCCTCGCGCTGGTCTCCGGCGTGGTGCTCTCGGCGCTGTTCACCTGGTGGTGGAAGCCGCACCGCTCCCTCTTCCTCAGCGACTGGATCGACGGCGTCATCTTCGACAACACCGGGCCGGTCCTGCCCGCGCTGCTCCTCTTCCTGACCGCAGCGGGCATCACGATCGGCACCCTGGTCCGGCGCGTGCTCCCGGCGATGGTGATCACGTTCCTCTTCACGGCGGTCACCACCCTGTTCGTCTGGGACGAGATCCGCGTAAGGCTCGGCTCCCCGAAGATGTTCACGTACCCGCTGGACAGCGAACTCCCGGCAGCCCGCTTCGACGACGCCTACGAGGCCGACCGCTGGGTCGGCAGCGCAGACGGCACCCTGTACGGCTGGGGCACCTGCGCCGAGGCGACCGAGAAGGCGCAGAACGCGTGCATCAAGGAGCACGGCATCGTCAACAACGTCATCGAGTACATCGGCTACAACCAGATGGCGGGCATGCAGTGGCTCGGGGCAGGCATCCTGCTCGCCGGAACGGCCCTGCTCACGGCGGTCACCCTGTGGCAGGTCTCCCGCCGCCCGCTGTAGGTACGGCTCTCTCCGCCTACGTAAAGTGTCGGCAATCGAGCGGAAGGTGAAGTCCGTGGTCGTGTTCCGCATCGACCGGCGCAGTGGAGTGGCGACCTACCTCCAGATCGTCCGGCAGGTCGAGCAGGCGCTGCGCATGGGAGCGCTGGAGGAGGGCGACCGGCTGCCGACCGCGGCCCAGGTCGCCGCGACCACCAAGGTCAACCCCAACACGACCCTCAAGGCCTACCGCGAACTGGAACGCATGGGCCTCGCCGAGGTGCGCCAGGGAGCGGGCACGTTCATCACCCGCTCCCTGGCCCAGCCCCAGTCCGGCCCCGACTCGCCGCTGCGGGTGGCCCTCGCGGACTGGATGACCCAGGCCCGTACCGAAGGCCTCACCGGCCAGGACGTCACGGCCCTGTTCCACTCGGCGTTCGAGAGCGCGTACCCGGGCGAGGCGACCGACTGACGACGACTCACAGTGCAGCGAGCCCTGTACGTCGGCGATGAGCGTCACCGCCGACTGCCCGGGCGACACCCGGCGGATGACCACGGTGTGCGGCTGGAGGACGTCGTACTGGGACGCGACGGACCAGGTCCCGACGAAGTGCTGCGGCACCCGGCCGTCCGGGGCGGCTTCGCGGCGCCTGGAGACGGGGGAGGGCGGAAACAGGAACTGACCGGCTACGCAGGTACGTAGGATCGCGGGAATGGGGACCAACACGGGGAACCGCCCAGGGGGCCGCCTCCGGGAGCGTGCCGTAGGCCCGGCCTGCGCGGTCCTGGCGTTCTGCGTGGCGGCGGCCGGCCTGCTGGCGGGCCCCTCGGCGGGCTGGCGGGCGGCCCTGCCCATGACGGTCGCGGTGCTGGGCGTGCTCGCCGTGGCCTCCCTGCGCACCCGGCGTCGGACCGTCCCGGTGACCGCCGCCGTGGTGGCCGCGAGCTCCGCCCTCGGCACCCTGTTCGGCGCCCCTCCGGTACTGGAGAGGCCGACAGGCGTCGCCACCCTGGTGGAGATCGCGGGGCTTCTGCTGCTCGTCTGTCTGGTCGCCCGGTACGCGGAGACCCGGCAGGCGTTCGTGCTCTGCACCGTACTCGGGGTCCTGGCATCGACGGCGCTCCTGCGGCTCCAGATTCCCCCGACCGCGATGCAAGTCGCCACGCAGAGCGCGTTCTTCGCGCTCGGCGCCGTCGCGGCAGCCGCCGCGGGCGGCGGCCTGCGCGCGCTGGAGACCCGCAGGATCCGGGCGGTGCACGAGGCCCGTCGTAGTCAGCGACTCCAACTGGCCGGTGATCTGCATGACTTCGTGGCCCATGACGTGTCGGGCATCGTCGTGCTGGCACAGGCGGCGCAAGTGATCGGGGCGGACCGGCCGGAGAAGGTGCTGCCCCTTCTCCAGCAGATCGAGGCCTCCGGCGTGCAGGCCCTCGGTTCCTTGGACCGTACCGTCCACATGCTCAGGTCACCGGACGGAACCGGCCCGGCCGGCCGGGGCACGGCGGACGCATCGCAGCCGAGCGCCTACGGCCTGGCGGACATCGTGGACGTCGTGGACCGCTTCCGGAAGACGGGCGGCCGGGCCGAGGTACGCCTGGACATCGAGCGGTCGCCCGAGCGGATCGGCCGGGTTCCCCGCGAAGTGGCGGGCACCGCCCACCGGGTGGTGGTGGAGGCGCTGACCAACGTACGGCGGCATGCCGGAACCACGCCCTGGGTGACCGTGTCCGTGGAGCTCGGCCCCGAGCTCCCGGAGCCGGTGCTCACCGTGTCCGTGACGAACGGCCCTCCCTCCGCGGGCGAGGCCGGCGGCAGGCGCATCGGCGACCGGGGACGGTCCGGCGCCACCGGCCTGGAGGGGCTCGCCGAACGCGCCCGGGCGCTCGGGGGAACACTGGATTTCGGCGTCCACGAGAAACACGGCTGGCGGGTCACCGCGATCCTTCCACTGAGCTGATCTGATCTGAACTGAACTGAGCTGAGAGGGCCAAGGCGTGTCGGGCAGTCCGCGGAGCCGCCTTTCGGAGTCAGCCGCGGGCGCAGCGCTTGCAGATCCCGCGCCGCCGGAAGTAGTAGGCGAGCGTGGCGGCCGCCAGGGCGATGCCCCAGACCGGCCAGACCATCTCCGGGACCGTCGCTCCCCAGTCGTCCTTCTGATTGTCGAAGGCCCCCTGGAGGTGCAGCCGGATGTACATGACGCCGGCGATCGTCACCAGGACCGAGACCAGCGTGGCCGGGACGACGGCCAGGCTCACCGGCACCCGCCGGCCCCTCAGGCCCACCATCCACCGGGGGAAGACCTCGCCCCAGCGCTGCACCAGACCCAGCGTGAGGAGCGAGCCGAGCGCGCCCATGGTGGCGAGCGCGGCGCCGGCGATCCAGAGGTTGTCCTCCTTGCCCTCCTCCCACAGCTCGTCGGAGATGCCGAGCGGGATGCCCAGGGCCCAGGCCCACCGGGTGCTCGCGTACAGCAGGGGGACGATGACCGCGGTGTACGCGGCCCGCCTGCCCCAGCGGGCGGCGGACTCCGGCGAGGGCCGGCCGGCGCCCGACCCGGTACGCCCGCAGCCGGTGCACGCGCCGGACGTGCGGCGCTGGTAGACGATCGCGGAGGCGACCAGGAGGCCCACCGAGACCACCGCGAACAGCTGGTTGACCACGGTCCAGTTGATCGCGCCGAACTTCAGCATGAAGACGTAGGCGAGGTTGCCGAGGATGCGGAAGTCGGCGAGGGTGCAGAACACCGCGGCCGCCGGGAGCGCGGCGGCGCCCACCAGCACCCGGGCGGGAATCCGCCGCCGGCCCGGCAGGGCGAGGAGCAGGGCCACCACGGAGCTGCCCAGGAAACCGCCCGCGGTCCACGGCGCCAGCCGGTCACGGCCGACGTGCTCGAAGGCCGAATACTCCGGGTTGGCGTCGTCCGCGCCGAACGGGAAGCCTTCCCCGCCGAACGCCCAGTAGGTGTGGGCGAGTCCGTAGAGGAGGAGCGCGAGGAAGGCCGCGTAGCCGATCAGGTCCGTCCGGTCGAACCGCCCGCGCACCGGGCCGGGATCCACCGGCCGCGA
Organism: Streptomyces durocortorensis; assembly: GCF_016901035.1. Classification (GTDB taxonomy): domain Bacteria; phylum Actinomycetota; class Actinomycetes; order Streptomycetales; family Streptomycetaceae; genus Streptomyces; species Streptomyces durocortorensis. The sequence goes on along the minus strand of NZ_JAFEUF010000020.1, from coordinate 38,599 downwards.
TGACGTGCGCTCGGTCAGCTGCGTCATGCTGTTTCCTCCTCGGATCGTCGTCCGTTCAGCCTTCCTGGCCGAGCCGCGCGGCACATCTGCCGAACGGCAGAGGTGCCGGTGGACGTCCGAGTCCTGCCGAGGGAGGCAGGCGGTCCTGCCGGGTCGGGCCCTGAGCGGCCGCCGAGGGCCGGCCAACGCGATCCGAACTACCGTGCTGACCATGGCCATTCGCATACTCCTCGCCGACGACCAGGAATCCGTACGCGTCGGATTCCGCCTCATCCTGGATTCCCAGCCCGACATGGAGGTGATCGGCGAGGCCTCCGACGGCCTGCAGGCCGTCGAACTCGCGGCGAGGCTGAACCCGGACGTCGTCCTCGCCGACATCCGGATGCCGCGCCTGGACGGCCTGGAGGTCACCCGGCGGCTCGCCGGACCCGAAGCCGAGGAGCCGGTACGCGTGGTGGTGGTGACGACCTTCGGGCTCGACGAGTACGTGCACACCGCGCTGCGCAACGGCGCCTGCGGCTTCCTGCTGAAACGCTCGGGGCCCACGCTGCTGGTGGAGGCGGTACGCGCGGCGATGGCGGGCGACACCCTGATCAGCCCCTCGCTCACCGTCAGCCTGCTCCAGCACCACCGGGAGGCCGGCAGACCCAGGCCCGCGCAGCCGGTGGACGCGCTGACGGGCCGGGAGACGGAGATCGCCCGGCTGGTCGCCCAGGGGATGACCAACGCGGAGATCGGGGCGGCGCTCTTCATCACGGCCGGGACGGCCAAGACCCATGTCGCCAACGTTCAGCGAAAGTTGAACGTCCGCAACCGGGTCGGCATCGCCGCCTGGATCTGGGGGAACGGCCTGGAGGAATGAGCCGGTGCGACCCACGCGGTGCCACTACCCGGAGAACCCAGCAGCTCCCGGCACCGGCCGGTCACTCGCGCATCCCCGCCAGTTCGACCGGCCGGACGCGCAGCGCGAACGACGCGGGCAGTACGGAGGCCACCATCGCGAGCAGGGCGCTCGCGCCGATCACCGCGGCGAGCGTGCCCCAGGGCACGACGACGTCGGACCACACGTCGAGCAGGCCGAGGGCGCTCCACACGCCGAGCAGGTTCACCCCGGCGATCACCGCCCCGAGCACCGCGCCGACCGCGACCACGACCAGGGCCTCGACCCCGACGAGCCGCAGCACCTGTCCCTTCGTGGCGCCCGTCAGACGCAGCGAGGCGAGGTCGCGGACCCGGTCCGAGGTCGCCATCATCAGGGTGTTGGCGAGCGCGATGCCCGTGTAGACCAGGGCGATGCCGAGGATCATCCACAGGCCGAGCCGGGTGTTCTCGCTGGAGCGCGGGTAGTGGGCCTCGACCCATCGGTCGCCCGTCAGGAGCTGGACGCCGGTCGCCTTCGCGGCGGCGTCGAGTGCGGCCGCCGCGCTGTCCGCGCTGTCCGCGCTGTCCGCGCCGTTCCGGGGAAGCGCGAGGTCGACGCGGTCGACGGGGGCGCCGGCGGCGTTGCGCTCGGTGACGTAGACGCCGTTGCTGCCGGTGCCGGTGGAGAGCACCGCCGCGATGCGCAGGTCCGCCTTGCGCCCGTCGCCCAGCCAGACGGAGACCCTGTCGCCCACCTTCGTCGTCAGCCACTCCTCGTTGACGACGATGCTGTCGTCGTCGAGGTCGGCGAGACGGCCCGCGACGACCGGCAGGCGGGAGACGGCCGCGTGCGCCGCCGGATCGACCGCCTTGGCCTCGGACTTGACGAGGGCGACCCCCTCCTCCAGGACGGTCACCCCGGTGGACCGGGTGGCGCTGACGCTCACGCCGGGGACGGCCCCCGCACGCCGGACGAACTCGTCGGGCAGCGCGCGGCCCTCCCCGCCCGCCGTGGCGACGTAGTCCGCGGTGATCTGCTCCCGTGCCTCGCCGGCCTTGGCCTCGCTGATCGTGGCGGTGGTGCCCATCAGGGAGGCGGCGAGGGCCACCGTGATGATGACCGGTGCGGCGACAGCGGCGGTTCTGCGGACCCCGGCGGCCGCGTTCTCCCGGGCCAGCATGCCGGTCGCGCCGGGAAGCCGGGCGGGCAGCCAGGTCAGCAGCCGGGTCAGCGGCTTGACCAGGACCGGCGCGAACAGGGCGAACCCGACGATCAGCAGCATCGGCTGGGTGATGTAGGTCTTGCGCTTCAGGACGTCGCCCGGGCTGTCCAGCAGGGCCAGGGAGAGCAGCCCGAGGCCGGTCGCGAGGACCGCGCCGCCGATCAGCCAGCGACTCACCGGCATCGCCCGGGCGTCGACCGCGGACTCGCGCAGCGCCTCCGTCGGACCGACCCGGCCGGCCCGCCACGAGGAGACGACCACCCCGCTCAGGGCGACGGACAGTCCCGTCCAGAACGCGGTGTGCAGCGGCCACGTCTGCTCGCCGATCCGGAACCAGGCGGGGGCGATGCCGACATCGGCCATCCAGGCGGCGAGCCGGGGCGCGCCCGCCGCGCCGAGCAGGCAGCCGGCCGCCGAGGCGAGCACGCCGATGACGAACGCCTCGATGAACACCATCCGCCGCACCTGGGCGGGGGTGGCACCGGCGGTGCGCAGCAGTCCGAACTCCCGGCGCCGCTGGGCGACCGCGAAGGAGAACGTCGAGGCGACGACGAACACCGACACGAAGCCGGTGACGCCCGCGGCGGTGCCGAGGAGCGCGTTCACCGAGACCAGAGCCTCCTCGTCCCGGTCGGGGTCGGGGTCGGCGCGTCGGCGTTCGTCGCCGGTCAGTACGTCGAACCCGGCGCCCACCGCCGCCTCGACCCGGTCGGCCTGGGCGTGCACGGCGACGGCGTCCACGTCTGGAGAGATCCGCGCGGCCTCGGCGTCGGTGAAGAACAGCGCGTTCTCGAAGCCCGCCGACGCGACCGTCCCGACGACGGTGATCCGCTCGGACCCGCGGGCGGTGGCGGCCTGCACCCGGGTGCCGGGCCGCAGCGCGTCCCCCGTGGCGACGGCCTCGCCGGGGGCTGAGGGGGCGCGTCCGGCGGTCAGTGTGTAGGGGGTGAGCGCGGCGACCGACCACGGGTGGCCGACCGTGTCCTCGCCGAGCCCGGGGCCCGAGACGGGGAAGGTGCGGTCCTCGACGGTCCTGCCGAGCGCCGCGAGCTTCGCGGTGACGGCGGCCGGGACCGGCGCGGGGTCGGTGATCGTCTGCGTACGTTCCCCGATGGGCGTGTCGGCCCGAACGAGGTCGGACGTCTTGACGACGACCGGCGCCTTCACGAACCGCTCGGGCCCGCGGTCCGGAGCGCTGAAGGTCGCCGCGAGGGCGAGCCCCGTGGTGGCGATGAGGCCGACGCCGAGGGCGAGGGCGACGAACGAGCCGATGAACGTGACCCAGCGGGTCCGCATTCCCTGCAACGCGAGCTTCAGCACGGGAGGGCCGCCAGTCCGGTCATGTGCGCGGCGACCTGCTCGGCCGTCGGGGCGGACAGTTCGTCGTGGACCCGGCCGTCGGTGAGGAACAGCACCCTGTCCGCGAAGGAGGCGGCCACCGGATCGTGCGTCACCATGATCACGGTCTGGCCCAGGTCGACCATCTGCCGCAGCAGCGCGAGCACTTCGCGGCTGGTGGTGGTGTCCAGGGCGCCGGTCGGCTCGTCGCCGAAGAGCACCTCCGGCCGGGTGACCAGGGCGCGGGCGAGCGCCACCCGCTGCTGCTGGCCGCCGGACATCTCACTGGGCCGGTGCCCGGCCCGCTCGCGCAGCCCCACCTTCTCCAGCACATCCAGAACATCGCTCCGCCGGGGGCGACGGCCGGCGAGTCGCAGCGGCAGCGCCACGTTCTGCTCGGCGGTGAGCGAGGGCAGCAGGTTGAACGCCTGGAAGACGAAGCCGATGCGGTCCCGCCGCAGCAGCGTGAGCTTCTTCTCGCTCAGCTTGCTCAGGTCGGTCTCCCCGAGCAGCACCTGGCCGCTGGAGGGCCGGTCCAGACCCGCCGTGCACTGAAGGAAGGTCGACTTGCCGGAACCCGAGGGCCCCATGACGGCGGTGAACGTACCCCCGGGAATGTCCAGGGAGACGTTGTCCAGGGCGGTCACGGCGCCGGCGCCCCTGCCGTAGGAGCGGGTGACCGAACGGAGTCGGACGGCTGCTTGATTCATGGTGTCCACTCCATCCGACCCGGAGCCGACGCACATCGCAGCCGGGAGGAGTCTTCGGGGTGGAGCTGGCTCCACCCCTCTGTGCGCGGTGGCCGTCCTTTGCCGGGTGCTCGCTACCGGTCCGATGGTGGAGTCAGCTGGGTGGTCCGCGCGTTTTCGGGCCTCATATCGTGCCCCCATGCACTCACCCAGCCTCTGGCAGGCCCTGCGCCACCGCCGGTACCTCCGGAGCAGCTGGCCGTGGCGCTGCGCCCTGTACTTCCTGACCAGCGTGCCGCTGGGCGTCGCCCTGCTGGTCTGCCTGCTCGTCCTCGCTCTGACCGGCAGCCTGCTGACCGTGGCCCTGGTCGGGGTGCCCCTGCTGCTGACGCTGGTCCTCGTCGGGCTGCCCGTAGCGCAGGTGGAGCGGCGCCGGCTGCGCCTGATCGACCCGGCCGTGCCGCTGGAGGACGCCCACCAGGATCCGCCGCGCACCGGGCCGGCCGCCTGGCTGCGCACTCGCCTCCAGGAGCGTTCCACCTGGCGGGAGTTGGGATACGCCCTCCTCTTCGGCTGCCTCCTGTGGCCCCTGGAGGCCGTCGTCATCGGCACGGTCCTCGGGGTGAGCGGGGGGCTGATATCCACCCCCCTCGTCATGGCGACGGCCGGCGGCGAGGAGGCACGCGTCATCAAGCTGTGGCTGGTCAACTCCTACCCGGCGGCGTTCGCCGTCGCCCTGGCCGGAGTGCTCCTGCTCCCGCTGCTGGCCTACCCGCTCGGCCTGCTCGCGGTGGGCCGCGCCCGGCTCACCCGCCTCCTGCTGGATGCGTCACCCCAGCAGAACGACGTACGGGTAGAGGAGTTGAGCCGGTCGCGGATGCGCCTGGTGACCGCCTTCGAGGCCGAGCGCCGCCGCATCGAACGCGACCTGCACGACGGTGCCCAGCAGCGGCTGGTCGCCCTGTCGATGCACCTCGGCCTGGCGCGCCTCGACGCCCGCGAGGAGCCCCTCGCCGGGCTTCTGGCCCAGGCCCACGGCGAGGCCCAGGCGGCCCTGGTCGAGCTGCGGGAGCTGATCCAGGGCATCCACCCGCAGGTCCTCACCGACCGGGGTCTGGCAGCGGCCATCGAGGACATGGTCGACCGCTCCCCGGTCCCGGTCGACCTCGATCTGGACCTGCCCCACCGGTTCCTCGAAGCGGTCGAGTCCGCCGTCTACTTCGCGGTGTGCGAGGCGCTGGCGAACGTCGCCAAGCACAGTCGGGCCACCCGGGCCACCGTCGAGGCGCGCGTCGACGGAGGCCAACTCGTCGTCCGCGTAAAGGACAACGGCGTGGGGGGCGCGGACAAGGCCGACGGCACCGGGCTGGAGGGGGTCGCGGATCGCATCTCCGTCCTCGGCGGCCGCTTGCTAATGTCCTCACCGTCCGGCGGCCCCACGGCCTTCCGCCTCCTCGTACCCTGCACCCCGGCTCCGGACCGCCGGCCCGACGCCCCGCCGACCCGATAACCGATAGAGGAACCAGATGTTGCGCATCGTGCTGGCCGAGGACAGCGTGCTGCTGCGGGAGGGCTTGGTCGGCCTCATGGAGCGCTTCGGCCACCAGGTCCTCGCCGGCGTCGGCACGGCGGACGAACTCATGACGGCCGTCGCCGAGCACGACCCCGACATCGTCGTCACCGACGTACGGATGCCGCCGGGCTTCTCCGACGAGGGGCTGCGGGCCGCGCTGCGACTGCGCGAGAAGAACCCCCGGCTGCCCATCCTCGTCCTGAGCCAGTACGTCCAGCGCGCCTATGCCGAGGAGCTGCTCGACTCCTGCGGCGGAACCCACGTCGGCTACCTCCTCAAGGAACGCATCGGCAACGTCGAGGAGTTCATCGAAGCCCTCCACCGGGTCGCCGCCGGCGCGACCGTCGTCGATCCCGAGGTGGTCCGCCAGCTCCTCCGCCGCCGCCGCGACCCGCTCACCCAGCTGACCCCCCGTGAGCAGGAGGTCCTCGCGCTGATGGCCGAGGGCCGGTCCAACGCCTCCGTCGCCGCGGCCCTGCACGTCAGCGAGGGCACCGTCAGCAAGCACTTCGGCTCCATCCTCACCAAACTGGACCTGAACCTGTCCGACGCCACCAACCGCCGGGTCCTCGCCGTCCTGGCCTACCTGCGCGGCTGACCTTCCGGGGCAGCGTTACGGCGGGTTCGGGTTCGGGTTCGGGTTCGGGTTCGGGTTCGCATCAGGGTCCGCTCAGCCGGCATCGGGGGTGGCGCGGGGCCCGGCCGGATGCCAGGCTTGATCGCCGGGTGTGCGCGGAAGCCCTTTCCGGGCCAACGGGGTTGCGAGACATGGCAGTTGGAGGGTGGAGCGGGGGCGCGGCCGACCGGGGCCGCCAGGCTCTCGGGGTGCTGCCGGAGCGGGCCCCCAGACGCATCGGCCCGTACCGGATCCTCGCGCGTCTCGGCGCGGGCGGCATGGGGAGGTCTACCTCGGTGCCGATACCCGGCCGGTGTCCGCGGGCTCCGAGCCGCGGTTGGCGGCGGTCAAGACCGTCCGGCCCGAGCTGGTGGGAGACCAGGCGCTCCGCGACCGGTTCCGCCGCGAGATCGACACCGCCCGGTCGGTCGAGAGCCGTTTCGCAGCCCGGCTCCTGTCCGGTGACGCAGAGGCCGCGGAGCCCTGGCTGGCCACCGAGTACGTCGCCGGGCCCACGCTGGAGGGCGCGGTCCGCGCGGCCGGGCCCTTGCCTGTGGCGACGGTGCGGGCCCTTGGGCTCGATCTCGTACGGGGGCTGCGCGGTATCCACCACGCCGCAGCCTGACGCCATTTACCGAGGAACCACTGGTACTGCTGACTGCGGTACTGCTTGTGGCGGCCCCTGATTCACTGCGGGCCACCCGGTCCGGGGCCAGTCCCGTCGCCGCCCTTCATGATCCCTGGCTTCGCAACTCCACCACCGCACCGCCCTGCAACTGCGTCACTGCTTCACGGCAGTTCATGCCTGCCGGTGCTGCTCGATCTCTTGGCTACGGCCTTCTCCCAGGCTCACACGCCTGCTCAGCATCCGGGGCGTCGACGCAGTCCTGGACATCTACCCGAGCCTCGATGCGGCTCAGATCATCTGATCCCACCGCGCCGCACGGCCGACGGAGTACGGCAGCAGTATCCGGAGAGGTGGAGGAATCGTTCTGGCATATGTGACGAATGATCATGGGGCCGAATCGAACCGCAGCGCACCGGCCGGCACCGGCAAGCGCAGAGCGGGCCCTCGTCTTCCGGAGCAAGCGCGCGGCAAACATTCCTGCAGCCCGGCTCACGCCCGAAAGCAGGCCTGCGACGAAGCGATGAACGGGAGTACACCTCTGTACAGCCGGCTCGCCGAAGAATGGTCATCCGAAGGAGCCGCCGTCCCCTGTCGTCCTGACCCGTTGTGGCAGCGTCTGGTGTCCTTCGAACACTTCAGGCGTGAGACGGAAGGCATATTGCGCCGACTCCACCTGGAAGCAGAAGCCCCTTGGGAGGCCCAGCGGGATCGGTTCGACTGAGGGCTCCCGAGGTGGTCCGCGCCGCACCGGTGTCTCAGGACTGGCCAGGCACCTCGCCACCTCCGCTTCCGGCCCCATGCGCTCCACTCCCGCCGGGCCGGAAAGTCGGTCACGACCGGGCTCCGCCCTCTCCATTGGATCAAGGCCGATACCCGCTGGTGCCCCCGCCCAGGGTGTCGGCAGACGCACCGCAGCGGCTGCGCATCCTTGAGGTCGGCTCGCGACGCATCGCCGCACCACGACATTCGCGGCGAGAGCAGACCCGCTGTGCCGGGGGCGCGTCGCCCGACCGTAGGTAAGCCGTGCCCCTGCGGTGGGGTAGCTTGCCTGTCGTGCTCGGCCGGAAAGTCGTGTCGCCAGGCACGTACACACGGGCACGCCGGCAGGAGGTCGCTTCCATGCGGGACAGTGAGAAGGACGGCCTGGGTGAGGCGCTGGCCGCGGCGGAAGCTGCGCCGCCGGTGGAGTCCGTCGACGTCATAGCCGCTTCTTTGAGAAGACAGCTCGGAGCCCGGTCGGTGTCGTTCCTGATCACCGACTTCACGGGTGCCTCCGTCGTCCGCCTGGGCACCGCGGACGACATCGACCTGGAGCGTTCCGCAGATCCGATCGCCGTCTCCGGCACCGTCTACGACAAGGTGATCCGGACCCAAAGGCCGCATGTGGAAGCCGTGGAGGGCGGTAAGTGGACGCGGGTGATCGCACCGGTCACCAATCGCGGGGACGCGATCGGGCTGCTTGAGCTCCATCTGCCCCAGTACCCAGGCGCGGACGCACTGCTGAGAATCAGCCGGAGCGCCCACGCACTGGCCTACATCATCATCGCGAACCGGCCCTTCACCGACCTGTATCAGTGGGGCCGGCGTACTTCCCCGCTGGGCCTGGCCGCAGAGATCCAGCACCGGCTGCTGCCCACGTCGCTGGCCTGCGAGGCGGCCCAGTTCGCGGTCGCCGGGGCCTTGGAGCCGGCCGAGCATGTCGGCGGCGACACCTTCGACTACGTCATAGACCGCGACTACGTCCAGCTGTCCGTCACCGATGCCATGGGGCACGACGTGGACGCCGCGCTCCTGGCCACCCTCCTCGTCGGCGCGCTGCGCCGTGCCCGCAGGCAGGGGGCCGACCTCGCCGAGCAGGCGCGGGCCGCCGACCAGGCCGTGGCCGAGCACAGCAGCGGCCGTTACGTCACCGGACAACTGCTGCGGATCAGCCTGCGCGACGGTCGAACCGAGTTCATCAACGCCGGCCACCCCTGGCCCCTGCGTCTGCGCGGCGGAAAGGTCGAGGAGATCACACCGGCCGTCGACATGCCCTTCGGCTTCATAGCACCCCACACCTACACGGTCCAGGAGCTGGACTTGCAGGCCGGCGACCGGCTGGTCATGCTCACCGACGGAATGCTGGAGCGCAGCGCTGCGGCGCTCGATCTGCCGGCCCTCATCGAGAGCACCCAGGACCTGCACCCGCGGGAGGCCGCCCGATTCCTGATCGAGCACGTCGTCCAAGCCCATGACGGGCGCCTGGACGACGACGCCACCGTGATGTGTCTGGACTGGTACGGCACCGAGTCCACCCGCCGCGACGCGGACCAGGGCGCCGACGTCTCCGAGGCTTCCCCGACGGCAGGACGGCACACCTCTCCCTCAACGGCCGCAGGACCTCGAAGCTGAAGGTGCCCGGTCTCCATGCCCGTAGCGGACCGTGCGCCGAGCGCGAGGACCGACTCGATGCAGAGGTGAGCCGACTCGTCTCCTTCTCGGAGCAGGCGTCCGCAGGCAGAAGGAGCGTTGGCTCCGGTGCCGCTGACAGGCGGTCCAGCGCCTCGGGCAACAGTGCCTCAGTGCTGTCCTGCTCGCAGCGGCAGCGCGGGAGAGCCTGCCAATGTTCGACGAATATAATCGGGCCTATGTCGAAGCCTGACGCGCTGCTTGTTGACGTTGCCGCCCTGGTGGAATCCGGGCGCAGCAATCAGATGGCCCTGACCGTGGTCGCCGGTGGAGCTGTCATCACGGGCCGGCTGGCACCCGAGGCCGTCTGGAGGCAGCGGGTGTCGGAGGTCCTTGCGGACTCGGCCCGCCTAAGCGACTTCTCCGCCATGTTCGCCACCGCTGCACCCGAGGAAGGGCCGCCCACGCATCTGCACTTCCACGTGGCGCGGATTCTGCAGGGCACGGTGGGGATCCCGGAGACGGGCGGGATGTACCGGGTCGCGATCGAGGACGTCAGCGCCTGGACGATGGGCGACTTCAGCTACTCCGACCACTGAGACACTGCCGGGCCGGACTGCTCCAGCACACGGTGAGGGGCCGCCCGGATGCTCCGGACGGCCCCTCACCACTGCTTGTCGGCGGCTCACGCCTGCCCGTCGCTCAAGCGGCCGCAGGGGCGCCGAGCATAGCGGATGCCTGCTGCACAGGATTGAGAACGCGAGTGGGTGCGGGGGCCGGGGCCAGGTCGCGGCAGGTGAAGCCGAGCTGGGTCATGGCCCGCAGCACTTCTCCTGCGCTGAAGTCGCGGCGGTCCTGGCGTGTGATGACCTGTCCGACCTGTTTGACGGGGTAGGTCCGTCGGCCGATGATCACGGACTCGCCGGGAGCGTGCTCGGGCTTGATGCCCTTCATCGATTCCAGCACGCCGCTCCTGGTGAGGTCGAACGGGAAGCGGGCGATGACACAGCGCATGATGCCTCACAGGGAGAGGAACGAAGAGGGAGTGGTTCTGCCGCGGATGGGACGGCTCAGCGGGCGAGGGCGAGGACGCCCAGGGCGCTGCCGTGTTCGTCGACCACGGGCAAGGCATCGACTTGGTTGTAGCGCATCATGTGGCCGGCTTCGGCCATGGTGGTCACCGGTGAGGTGAACGGTCCGCGGTCACCGAGGATGTCCCGCAGCCGGACCCTGTCCGAGTACGCGGCGCCATCACGAACTGCTGCGAGCTGGGCGTGGGTGACCAGTCCGGTGCACCGGCCGCTGCCGTCGCAGACAAGCAGGTGCCCGGTGCGGGCACTGGCCATGACGGACAGGGCGACCTCGACGGTCATGTCATCGCAGACCTGCGGCCCGGCGGTGTCCATGGTGTCGGCCACCGTCCTGCCTACGGCAGTGGCATGCGTCGTGCGGGGGTGCATCTGGACGAGCGTCAAAAGGTGCCTCCTGCAGTGATGGGTGAGTTTCCGGATCACGGAGTTCTCAGGCTGCGGCGTCGAAGGAGGACTGATGTGCGCTCACGCGCCGGGCTGCGGAGGCGGGGCTGCGCCGGCCGCGAGAGGACGCGCTGCGGCTGCGCTCACGCCGCGCGACTACCGGCGCGGTGATCGTCACGGGAATGCCGGAGGGGGTCTGGGCGCCGGTGATGCGGCCGAGTGCCTCTTCGCCGGAGCGGACCTGGGTGGTCTGGGGCACGATGCCGGCGGCGGCCATGAGGCGGGTCATGTCGCGGCGCTGGTTGGGAGTGACCAGGGTGACGACGCTGCCGGACTCCCCTGCCCGGGCGGTTCGGCCGCCGCGGTGGAGGTAGTCCTTGTGGTCGGTCGGCGGGTCGACGTTGACGACGAGGTCGAGGTTGTCGACGTGGATGCCGCGCGCGGCGACGTTCGTGGCCACGAGTACGGTGACGTGCCCGGTCTTGAACTGGGTCAGGGTCCGGGTGCGCTGGGACTGTGCCTTCCCGCCGTGCAGCGCCGCGGCCCTCACACCGCTGGCCAGCAGATGGTCGGTGAGCTTGTCCACGGCCCGCTTGGTGTCCAGGAACATGATGACCCGGCCGTCGCGCGCAGCGATCTCGGTGGTCGTACGGTTCTTGTCCGTGCCGTGCACGTGGAGCACGTGGTGCTCCATCGTGGTGACCGCACCGGCGGAGGGATCGACGGAGTGGACGACCGGGTCGCTGAGGTAGCGGCGGACCAAGCGGTCGACGTTACGGTCCAGGGTGGCGGAGAACAGCATGCGCTGGCCCTCGGGGCGGACCTGGTCCAAGAGTTCGGTGACCTGGGGCATGAAGCCCATGTCGGCCATCTGGTCGGCCTCGTCCAGCACGGTGATTGCTACCTGGTCAAGTCGGCAGTCGCCGCGGTCGATGAGGTCCTTGAGCCGTCCTGGCGTCGCCACGACGACCTCGGCACCACCGCGCAGCGCGTTGGCCTGCCTGCCGATCGACATCCCGCCGACGACCGTGGCCAGCCGCAGCCTCACCGAGCGGGCGTAGGGAGCCAGGGCGTCGGTCACCTGCTGCGCCAGCTCACGCGTCGGCACGAGGACCAGGGCCAGAGGCTGACGGGGCTCGGCGCGCTGACCGGCGGTGCGGGCCAGCAGGGCCAGTCCGAAAGCGAGGGTCTTCCCGGAGCCGGTGCGCCCTCGCCCCAGGGCGTCGCGGCCCGCGAGGGTGTTGGGCAGGGTCGCCCCCTGGATCGGGAACGGAACGCTCACCCCCTGCGCGGTCAGCGCCGCCAGCAGCTGTGCCGACATGTCGAGGTCGGCGAACGCATCGACGGCGGGCAGCGCGGGAGTGACCGTGACCGGCAGGGCGAACTCGCCCTGGGCCGCGGCGGGCCGCCGCCCCTGCCCACTCGAGCGGCCCGGACCGCCGGAACGGGCCGGGGCAGCGGAACGGGTCGGGGCGGTCGAGTTGAAGCGGCTACCGCCCCGGCCGGAGTCGGCGGTACGGCTGCGGGCACGTGAAGAGCGGTTGTTCGTACGTGTGGGGTTCATTCAGAACCTTCCTTGATACGGCACGTATCAAGGAATTCCCGCAGCGGAAGAACAGCGCGGGGAACCACAAGAACGGGCCGAGCAGAATGGGGGAATCAAATGGGACCTGCGGTTGATCCCGAATGGTGAGGCAGGCCATGGAACGGGCGACGCCGCAGGGGTGCAGAATCCAGTTCCACCGGTAGGTGGGACTCGCAAGGAGGTGGGTAGCGGAAAAACTCTGCGGCCGAGCATTTCACCGCATGTGGCACCGCTCAGGGAGAATGCCCGGAGCTGGGGCCTGCACCCCGAAGGATGCGGGCCCCAGCTACGAAGTGCGCGTCAGCGTCAGGCGGGAGCGATGTTCTCGGCCGTCGGACCCTTCTGGCCCGGTGCGATGTCGAAGGTGACCTTCTGGCCTTCGAGCAGCTCGCGGAAGCCCGGGGCGGCGATGTTCGAGAAGTGGGCGAACACGTCAGCGCCGCCACCGTCCTGCTCGATGAAGCCGAAACCCTTGGCTGCGTTGAACCACTTCACAGTGCCTGACGCCATGTCATGTCTCCTTCGGGGCAGGTACGTCGGGATCCGTGATGCACGGATGCCGCGTCGCCGCGATGATGCCCCGCCCGGAGAGAACCGGAGATAAAATGAAGCTTTCAGTGGTCGGAAATATCCACGAGAAGCTTGAAGTTTTGGGAACCACAACTGCAACCGAGATCGACAGTAGCATGCCGTAGCGGTCCGCGTACGGTGAAAATTTCCAGTCTCTTTGCTGCGGTAAAAACACTCCCAGTGCGGCGTATTGAACTCTCATGCCGTGGCCATAGATATCGGCCCGCCCTGAGCACAGCGTTGCCGGAAGGGTCCTCACTCTTCACAGTGCGGGGATGCCGACCGCTTGCCGGGCGACAGACTGGAGGTCACGGTAGCCCGAAGGGCACGAACAGGGCTGTACGCCTCGGGGAAGCTGCCTCTGACGCCGCGACCAAAGCCCTTCACTGGGTTGAAGCCGCCTGCAGACGCCGCCCCCGACCAGCCGATGGACGTATTGCGCGAAGAGACAGCGGGGCGACAGAGCACCCACGCCGAAGACGAGAGCACCCTTTTGAGCATGACGACCGCAAGAGAGACGCCCCTTGAGGGCACTTCCGGCAGGTGAGTCCGACACCTGCCGGTCTTCCACCGGACGTGCGGCACTTCAGGCCGAGGTCGGCATGCCGGGCGGCTTGGTGTCTCGGTGGTGTTCGGCGTTGATGCGCTGGGCTTCCTCGAGTTGGTCCTCAAGGATGACGATGCGGCAGGCGGCCTCGATCGGGGTACCGCCGTCGACGAGCTCGCGGGCGCGGGCGGCGATGCGGAGCTGGTAACGGGAGTAGCGGCGATGACCGCCCGCGGAGCGCAGTGGGGTGATGAGGCGGGCTTCGCCGATGGCGCGGAGGAACCCTTGCGTGGTGTTGAGCATCTCGGCTGCCCGGCCCATGGTGTAGGCGGGGTAGTCGTCGTCGTCGAGGCGGCCGAACGAGTCGTCTGCTGTCATCTGTACCTTCCTGTGGAACACGCGTCGGGGGGGGGGGGGGGGGGGGGGGGGGGGGGGGGGGGCGGGCGCGGGGGGGGGGGGGGGGGAGGGGGGGGGGGCGGGGGGGGGCGCCGGGCGGGGGAAGAGGGGG
>NZ_JAFEUF010000020.1:0-24588 GCF_016901035.1 Streptomyces durocortorensis | reverse complement strand
CCGCCACCCCCCGGGTCCGCCGGACCCGCCCCGTCTCCCACGTCGCGATCGCCGCCCGCGCGCTGTCCGCGGCCCCCACCGGGGCCGCCCCCGCGGGGGGGGGCGGCGCGGGGCGCCTGTCGCGCCCCCGGGGCCCCGAAGGAACTGCTACACCATCAGCCGGCCTTGATCGGCTACGCCGGCTCTGTGTTTCCGCATACCTGCCGGGAAGAGATCCGGGGGTTGCGGGGATCGCGGTTGCTTGACCGGAGACCACCTCACTCACGATGTCCTGCGGTACCCGGGCCCAACACGTCCGCCCGGGCGATCCTGATGGCGCTCAACTCCTCCGTTCTTTCCCTCTGGACAAACCACTTCCGTACTCCTGGTGGCCTCTCACAGCGCCACTCCGACAGCCAGCCCCGTCGCCCGTCGTGCATCTGCTCTGGCTTAGAACCCCACTGCCGAACTTCCCGGTACGCGCGCCGCAGCCTGACGCCATTTACCGAGGTACCACTGGTACTGCGGACTGCACTTGCTTCCTGCGGTTGTGCTCACGGCAGCCCCTGAAAACTGCGGGCCACCCGGTCCGGTCGTCAGCCCCGTCGCCATCCTGCAAGAACCCTGGCTTCGGAACTCCACCACCGCACCGACCTGCACACTGCAACTGCTGAGTACTGCTGCCCGGTAGTTCATCTCTACCAGGCCCTGCTGTCCTTCTCGCTTACGAGAGAAACCATAACCACCCCGCACCCCAATGTCTACCTCGGCCAGAACAGATTTTCATGCGCTAGCGAGAAAGGCTCTCTGCCTGAGCCACCTGCGGAGCGCAGATGGGTCACCCCCGCCTAGACCCTCGCACCCGACCAGGGCCGCTACCCGCAGTTGGGCACATCCGGTCGGAGCGCGGCCGGACAGGACACAGGCCCCGTTCGGACAGGGCTCCAGCACGGCCGACGGAGACCAGGGTGGCCTGGTGAACACGATGAGCGTCGACGTCTCACCTGCCCGCTCGGCGACGGCACCTGCCCTTTGGGCCAGCTCACCCATCCGCCGGCCCGGGCAACATCACGGTGGCCGTCCACGACAACGGCGGATCGCCCCTCATGAGCGGTGACTGGTCAGCAAGCGGCCAAGAGGATGGCGATGTAGTGCACGGTGAACGCTGCCACGGTGAGCGCGTGGAACACCTCATGGAACCCGAACCACCGAGGTGAGGGGTCGGGGCGCTGGAGTGCGTAGACCATTGCGCCCGCGCTGTAGAGAAGACCGCCGACCACGATCAGGATGAGTACGGCCGCTCCTCCGGTGTGCAGGAAGTCGGCCAGGTACCAAACCGGCGCCCACCCCAGAGCCAGGTAGCACGGGGTGTACAGCCAGCGCGGCGCTCCGACCCACAGGACCCGGAACGCGATGCCGACCAACGCGCCCGCCCAGACGGTCCACAGCAGCACAGACCTGTCGTTGGGCGGCAGAAGCAGCACGGCCAGGGGGGTGCAGGTACCGGCGATGATCAGGAAAATGTTGGCGTGGTCGAGGCGTCGCAGGAGAGCCTCCCCCAGTGGCCCCCAGGTACCGCGGTGGTAGATGGCGCTTGTCCCGAACAGCAACCAGGCGGTTACCGCGTAGACGGTGCAGGCCCAGGACGCCTGCGGCGTGCGAGCCAGCCAGATGAGCGCGATGCCCGCGATCAACGAGGCGGGGACCATCCCCGCATGCAGCCAGCCACGCAGCCTCGGCTTGACCGGCTCCACCAGGTCGACAGCCTGCTCCACCAGAGCGGCGACCGGATGACCACCCTTCGCTCTGTCGTCACCCTGGGCTTCGCGGGGCCGAGCGGCTTTGCCGCGCTCTCCACGCCCCGCGCCGACGTGGACACCTCCAGATCCAGTTGCATCGCGGGACACGGCTTCCCGACCTTCACCGGACTCATGAGCGTCACTGGCAATCATGCGCTCATGCTAGAAAAGCCAACGCGAAAGCCCTCAAGAGGTCCGGGAGAAAGAACTCGCCGCCGATGCGGAACCGACGCGCCAGACGAACCCCCGCGCCCCCGACGTCGGTTCGACCTGCCGGAGCCGAGTAGACCGACCGGCCGCGGGGAACGATCAGGCTTCCGGACCGGCATCTCCGCTCGCCCACCCGCAAGGATCGCCCATGCTCCCTGAAGTTCGCCCCCATCTGTCCACCCATCTGACCGATCAGCTGGAACATCAGCTGGGCCCCTCTTCGGGAACCAGCCAGCCCGACGTGGAGCGCCTCGCAGGCATCGCAGTCGTCGCAGCAGCCCACTCCGGTGGCTACGCGGCAATCGGCCATCTCCTCGGACTTCTGGCCGCGCTCCCCGCCCCCACCGAGGCAGGAGAACGCTTCTGGTCGGATCTGTGGAGATCTTCCCCTGGCCCGACAGATTCTTTCTGCCGTCGACGAGATGACCCCGCCCCAACGCCTCGCAGCGGCGTGCAGGACATGCCAGGCGGTGAGTTCGAGATCACGGATCCATAGTTCGCCGATGACTTGTGTCTTGAGGTCGGGGAGGTGGTCGGACTCGACGAGGGCTTGGCCGATAACCTCTCCGCCGACCGCAGGTCGGACGATCCTGTAGGGCGGAAAGCCTTCCTCAAAGCTTGGTCGAACGTCTGAGAGCAGGCAACGGCGCGTCCGCGGCGGACGACAGCCGCTCGCTCGGGCTCGCTCAGCTGGGTCGTAAGTGACGTGCCGCAACCCTGCGGCACACCACAGGGAGCTTCCCCCCTCAAAGCACTTGGCCCAGCGCACAAGCGTGGCCGCACTCCCCGCACACAGTGAGGGGCATGACGGCCGACGGCGACCAGCAGGCTGGTGGAACAGCGACTGGCAGCTGCTGCTGAGAGGCTTCTTCCATATGTCGGACCAGCACGGAGAGCCCTCCGGCCGAACCGCCCCTCCGCAGGCATCGGAAACCTTCCCTTTCCGACGGGGCGCACGCTTCCCTGACGCAGCGTCAAGCACGCTTGTCCACCGGCTGTCCACCGGAGCAAGTGACCACTAGGTCACCGAAGGGCTCAGCTATACCAAAACTGCAAGTCAGAGCCTTGCCGCAACTCAAAGACGACAGCGAAACGAACATGCGACCTACGCATTGAGGCGAACAGGTCATAAGTGACGGATATACCGTGATGTCACGCTCACCAAAAGAGAAAACCCCAGGTCACGGGCTATGTGACCTGGGGTTCTTCTGAGCCGCCTTCGGGATTCGAACCCGAGACCTACGCATTACGAGTGCGTTGCTCTGGCCAACTGAGCTAAGGCGGCGCGCCCTGTCGCACTATGGTGCGATCAGCAGCGGAGCCAAGTCTACACAGTTTCCGGGGGTGCTCCGCACACGGCACCCCCGGAGGCGTTTGTCCTGGTCAGAGTGGTTCAGAGGTAGTCAGGTGCACTTCTTGGCGTCGGTGGGCGGGGTGCCCTCCAGGAGGTACGTGTTGATCGCCGTGTCGATGCAGTCGCTGCCCCGGCCGTACGCGGTGTGGCCGTCGCCCTCGTACGTGAGCAGGGTGCCGGAGGAGAGCTGCTCCGCGAGGGCCTCGGACCACTTGTACGGGGTGGCCGGGTCGCGGGTGGTGCCGACGACGACGATCGGGGCCGCTCCCTTCGCCTCGGTGCGGTGCGGGGTGCCGGTGGCCTTCGTCGGCCAGTACGTGCAGTTCAGGGAGGCCCAGGCGAAGCCGCGTCCGAAGACCGGGGAGGCCTTCTCGAAGTCCGGGACCGCCTTCTCGACCGCGTCGGGGCCGTCGAAGGCGGGCGGCAGGTCGAGGCAGTTCACGGCGGCGTTGGCGAACATCAGGTTCGCGTACTTCCCGCTCGGCTCGCGCTCGTAGTAGCTGTCGGCCAGCGAGAGGAGGCCGGAGCCGTCGCTGCGCTGCGCGCCCTCCAGCGCCTCGCGGAGCTGCGGCCAGGCCGCCTCGTCGTACATCGCGGCGATCACCCCGGTGGTCGCCAGGGACTCCGTCAGCTCGCGGTCGTCGCCGGTCGGGATCGGCTTGGCGTCCAGGTCCGTGAAGAGCTGCTTGAGGGCGGTCGCCGCGTCGGCGGTGTTCGTGGTGCCGAGCGGGCAGTCCGGCTGCTTCACGCAGTCGGCGGCGAAGGACTGGAAGGCCCCCTCGAAGCCCGCCGTCTGGTCGCGGTTCATGTCGACGGCCTTCAGAGACGGGTCCATCGCGCCGTCCAGGACGAGGCGGCCGGCCCGCTTCGGGAAGAGGTCCGCGTAGGTCGCGCCCAGGAAGGTGCCGTACGACGCTCCGACGTAATGCAGCTTCTCGTCGCCGAGCAGGGCGCGCAGGACGTCCATGTCTCGGGCCGTGTCGACGGTGGAGACGTACGGGAGGATCTCGCCGGACCGCTTCTCGCAGCCCGCCGCGAACTTCTCGAAGGCGGCGGTGAGCTTCCGGACCTCCGCGTCGTCCTCCGGGGTCTGGTCGACCTGCGTGTAGGCGTCCATCTCCGCGCCGGTGAGGCACTCGACGGGCTCGCTGCGGGCCACGCCGCGCGGGTCGATGGCCACCATGTCGTAGCGGGCCCGCACCGGGGCCGGATAGCCGAGTGCCGCGTACCCCTGGAGATAGCCGATCGCGGAGCCGCCGGGGCCGCCCGGGTTCACCAGGAGGGAACCGATCCGCTTGCCGGGACCGGTGGCCTTCTTACGGGAGACGGCGAGGTCGATGTCCCCGCCGTCCGGCTTGTCGTAGTCCTTCGGCGCCTTCATCGTCGTGCACTCGAACCCCTCCACTCCGCAGTCGCGCCAGCTCAGCTTCTGCGTGTAGTACGACGACAGCCCCTCGGGGGCCGCGGTGCCGGTGGCCGAAGCGTTCGGCGACGAGCCGCTGCTGCTGCAGCCGGAGATGAGCAGGCCGGCAGTGCCGATCCCGATGGCGAAGGTGCGGAGCAGGCGCCTGGTATCCATTCAGGGAGCGTATCCGCAGGGTGACGAGTCGTCCGATTCCCTGCTCATTCGGGTGAACAGGCATCTGGCCCGAAAGCCGCGGGAGACCTCAGCCCGCCCGCAGCGCCATCGTCATCGCCTCCACCGCGAGCAGCGGCGCCACGTTCCGGTCCATCGCCTCCCGGCAGGCGATCACCGACTCGATCCTGCGCAGGGTCTGCGCGGGCGTCGAGGACTCGGCGATCCGGTCGAGGGAGTCCTGCACGTCGACATTGGCGATGGCCAGCTTCGAACCCAGCTGGAGCGCCAGCACATCGCGATAGAACCCGGTCAGCTCGGTCAGGGCCAGGTCCAGGCTGTCACGCTGCGTACGCGTCTTGCGGCGCTTCTGCTTGTCCTCCAGCTCCTTCATCGCCCCCGCCGTACCGCGCGGCATCCGGCCCCCGGCCACCCCGCCGAGCGCCGCCTTGAGGTCCTCGGTCTCCTTGACGTCGAGCTCCTCCGCCATCTGCTTGGCGTCGTCGGTGGCCGTGTCGATCAGCTCCTGGGCCGCCTTGAGGCAGCCGCCGACGTCGGCGACCCGCAGCGGGACCTTCAGCACCGCCGCCCGCCGCGCCCGCGCCCGCTCGTCCGTGGCGAGGCGACGGGCCCGGCCGATGTGCCCCTGGGTGGCGCGCGCCGCGGAGTGCGCCCGCTCGGGGTCGACGCCGTCGCGCCGGATCAGGACGTCGGCCACGGCCTCCACCGGCGGGGTGCTCAGGGTGAGGTGCCGGCAGCGGGAACGGATCGTGGGCAGGACGTCTTCCAGCGAGGGGGCGCACAGCATCCACACCGTGCGCGGCGCGGGCTCCTCGACGGCCTTCAGCAGGACGTTCCCCGCGCCCTCGGTGAGGCGGTCGGCGTCCTCCATGACGATGACCTGCCACCGCCCGACCGCCGGCGAGAGCTGGGCGCGCCTGACCAGGTCCCGGGTCTCCTTCACGCCGATGGAGAGCAGGTCCGTGCGGATGACCTCGACGTCGGCGTGCGTACCGATCAGGCTCGTGTGGCAGCCGTCGCAGAAGCCGCAGCCGGGCGCTCCGCCCAGCGCCCGGTCCGGACTCGTGCACTGCAGCGCGGCGGCGAAGGCCCGCGCCGCCGTGGACCGGCCGGAACCGGGCGGTCCGGTGAACAGCCAGGCATGCGTCATCTTCGAGCCCTGGTCCAGCGGCTTGCCGTCGGACACGGCGGTGACCAGCGCATCGGCGTCCCGGGCGGCAGCGGCGAGCTGTTCCTGTACTCGGTCCTGTCCGACCAGGTCGTCCCATACGGTCATCGGTCACCGCCCTTCCGGTGGTGTCGTGCACGGCCCGCGAACCGCGGTGCGTCGTCGCTCTCCACTGGTCGCTCTCCAGTGGGCGCTCTCCGTTGGTCGCTCTCCATTGTGGGGGACGCCACTGACAGTCCGGCCCGCCCGCCCCCGGAGGGACGGACGGGCCGGGACTTCGCCGTAGGCGGTGGGCGGGTACGTCAGCCGCGCGGGCGACGTCCCCGGCCCCGGCGGTCCTCGTCGTCCTGGCCGCCGAGGAGCTCGTCCGCCAGGGTCGGCAGATCGTCCAGCGGGGTCTCCTCCGCCCAGTCCGGGCGGGGGCGCTTGCGGCGGACCTGCTGCCGGTCCGGGGCCGGGGCGTTCGGGTCCTCGACCTGCGGCAGTTCCCGGGTGCGCTCGTTCTCGCTCTCCGCGGGCGAGGGCGCCGGGCTCTCGTCCCGGAAGAAGCCCTGGGGCATCCGGTCGGAGGGCTGGTCGTCCCGCACCGGCGGCAGCACGGCCGTCTCGTCCGCGTCCCGGGCCTGCCGAGGACCCGACCGGCCTGCCGGCCCCGCCGATCCCGCCGCCCCCTGGTCCGTGAAGCGCGGCAGCATCGTCGTCTCGTCGTCCCCGGGAGCCGAACCGGAACCGGAGCGACCGGAACCCGCGGAACCCGACGAACCCGAACGACCCTCGTCCTCCGGTCGCGCCGCCGGAACCGGCTGCGTGATCTCGTTCGGGTTCACGATCGGCGTGGGCACCGTCAGCTCGTTCTCCGGAACGGACGGGCCCTCCGACCGCGAGGCCGTCTCCGCACGGGACGCCCGCGCAGCCTCCGCACGTGCAGCCTCAGCCCGCTCGGCCTCGGCCCGCGCCGCCTCCGTACGGGCTGCCGCCTCGGCCTCGGCCCGGCGGCGGGCCTCCTCCGCGCGCATCAGGGCCTCTTCGGCCTTGCGCTGCTTCTCCAGCCGCTGCGCCTCGGCCTCCTGGCGCTGCCGCGCCTCCTCCTCGGCCTTCAGGCGCAGCCGCTCCTGCTCGGCCTCGCGCACCCGCTCCTCGGCCTCCAGCCGGAGCCGGTCCTCCTCGGCGCGGCGGCGGGCCTCCTCGGCACGCTGCCGGGCCTCCTCCGCCTGGCGCTCGGCCTCGCGGCGGCGGGCCTCCTCCAGCTCGCGCTGCTTGCGCTCCTCCTCCTCGGCGCGCAGCCGGGCGAGCTGCTCCTGGCGCTCCTTCTCCAGGCGCTCCTCCTCGGCCTTGCGGG
This sequence comes from Streptomyces durocortorensis, assembly GCF_016901035.1. GTDB lineage: Bacteria > Actinomycetota > Actinomycetes > Streptomycetales > Streptomycetaceae > Streptomyces > Streptomyces durocortorensis. The sequence continues at coordinate 17,142 of NZ_JAFEUF010000020.1, read as the reverse complement.
CGGCCTCTTCCTCGGCCTTGCGCCGCGCCTCCTCCTCGGCCTTGCGCCGGGCCTCCTCGATGGCCTCGATCTCGGCCTCGGAGAGCGGAAGGAGCTGGTCGAGCCGGTGGCGTACGACCGTGGTGATCGACTCCGGCTCCTGGCCGGCGTCCACCACCAGGTAGCGGGTCGGGTCGGCGGCGGCCAGGGTCAGGAACCCGGACCGTACCCGCTCGTGGAACTCCGCCGGCTCCGACTCCAGCCGGTCCGGAGCCTCCGTGAACCGCTCCCGCGCGGTCGCCGGATCGACGTCCAGCAGCACCGTCAGATGCGGTACGAGGCCACTCGTCGCCCACCGCGAGATCCGGGCGATCTCGGTCGGGGCCAGGTCCCGGCCCGCGCCCTGGTAGGCGACGGACGAGTCGATGTAGCGGTCGGAGATGACGATCGCGCCGCGCTCCAGCGCCGGGCGGACGACGGAGTCGACGTGCTCGGCGCGGTCGGCTGCGTACAGCAGGGCTTCGGCCCGGTTGGAGAGACCGGCGGAGGACACGTCGAGCAGGATCGAGCGCAGCCGCTTGCCGATGGGGGTGGCCCCGGGCTCGCGGGTGACGACGACGTCGTGGCCCTTGGACCGGATCCAGTCGGCGAGCGCCTCGACCTGGGTGGACTTGCCCGCTCCGTCGCCGCCCTCCAGGGCGAGGAAGAAGCCGGTGGACGCGGGCGCGACGGCCGGTTCGTCGCCGCGCAGCGCCTCGCGCAGGTCCCGGCGCAGCGGCACGCCCGCCCGGTCGTCCGTCTTGGCGAGGACGAAGGCGGCGACGGGCAGCAGCAGCGCGCCGAGCAGCATCAGGGTGAAGGCGGCCCCGCCGTGGGCGAAGACGAAGTCGCCGGCGACCAGGCGGTGCCGCCCGATCGCGGCGGCCAGCAGCGGTCCCGCGACCGCGCCGAGCGCTACGAGCACCCGGACGACGGCCTGGAGGTGCTCGGTGGTCCGGGCCTGCCGGAACGCCTCGGTCTCCTGGTCGATCAGGATGTGCCCGGTGTTGGCGGCGACCCCGGCGGCGTAACCGGCGAGCAGGGAGATGGCGATCCCGGTCGCCGTGTCCGGCACCAGGCCGAGCGCGAGGAGCGCGAGGCCGGTGACCATGACGGCCAGCGCCAGCAGTCGGCGGCGCGACAGGGTCGGCAGTACGTGGCGTGCGGTGCGGATGCCCAGCGCGGTGCCGCCGGTCAGTCCGAGGACCAGCAGCGCGAACGTGGCGGGCCCTCCGCCCAGGTCGTAGGCGTGCAGGACGGAGATGGCCGCGGCCGCGGCCACGGCTCCGGCGACGGCCGCGCAGACCGCGACCAGCAGGGGGACCGCGCCGGTGCGGCCCTTGTCCGGGCCGGTGCCGGTGGTGGGACGGCGCAGGCCCTCCAGCGGGGAGCGCGGCCGGGGCGTCCGGTCGGCGGGGAACTGGAGGAAGTACAGGGTGGAGATGGAGGCGGAGAAGAGACCCGCCGCGACGTAGGACCCCAGGGCCGCCTGGTGGAAGGAGAACCACTCCAGGCCGGAGCCGAGGAGGTTGCCGACCAGCGTGGCGGCCAGCAGGACCACCGCGGCGGCGGGCACCGCGAGGAAGTTCGTGCGCAGCGAAAGGCGGCGCAGGGCGTCGAGATGGTCGGGCAGGGGGCGTACGGCCGCGCCTTCGGGGGGCGGGCCCGGCAGCAGCGCCGGGGCGGCGCTGTCCTTGGCCACGGCCCACAGGCGCTCACCGGCGCCGGTCACGAAGACGGTGATGAGGACCATCATGAGCGCCTTGTCGGGCGTCCAGTCGATCCACAGCGGGGCGACGACCAGCAGCGCCAGGCGCAGCCCGTCCACCCCGATCATCAGCCATCGCCGGTCCAGCTTTCCGCCGGGCCCCGTGAGGGACGTCAGCGGTCCCAGGAGTACGGCTCCGAAGAACAGGGTGGAAAGGATCCGGGCACCGAAGACGGCGGCGACGGCGAAGGCCGCCCCGCGGTATCCGGTGCCGAATGAGCCCTCAAGGACCGCCGCTTGCAGCGACAGCAGCACCAGCACGAGAAGGGCGAGTGCATCGCCGATACCGCCGACGAGCTGGGCACTCCACAACCGCTTCAGCGGGGGAATGCGCAACAGGGCCCGTACGGCGCGCTCGCGTGAGTCTGCGGCAAGTGTGTCGGAGGTGGGGCTCACGACCGTTGGCTGCTCGGCTCGCGTCATCCGCCCAGCCTATCGGCAGCGGTGCGGTGACTGTCGGCCCGTCCGAACATATGGCCGTAGACAGTTTCCGGCCAGGCCTCCCACCCGCCTTGAAACGCCGCCGCCCCGCGCCTGGATCACAGGGATCGAGGGCGCCGGGCGGCGAGCGAACTGCGCGGTGCGAGGGCCGGTCAGTCGTCCGACGGAGACGAGGACGGGGCGGCGGAGGAGGCCGAAGCCGTCTTCTTCGCCGTGGTCGCCGTCGTCTTCTTGGCGGCGGTCTTCGTGGCCGTCGCCTTCTTGGCCGTCGTCGTCTTCTTCGCCGCGGTCTTCTTGGCGGCCGCGGTCTTGGTGGCCGTCGTCTTCTTGGCGGCCGTCTTTTTGGCGGTCGCCTTCTTCGCGGGAGCCTTCTTGGCCGTCTTCTTCTTGGCGGGCCCCTTGGCGCGCTTCTCGGCGAGCAGCTCGTAGCCGCGCTCGGGCGTGATCTCCTCGACGCTGTCACCGGTCCGCAGCGTCGCGTTGGTCTCGCCGTCGGTGACGTACGCGCCGAAGCGGCCGTCCTTCACCACGACCGGCGCACCGCTGACCGGGTCGGTGCCCAGCTCCTTCAGCGGCGGCTTGGCCGCGGCCCGGCCGCGCTGCTTGGGCTGGGCGTAGATCGCGAGGGCCTCTTCGAGGGTGATGTCGAAGAGCTGGTCCTCCGAGGTCAGCGACCGGGAGTCGGTGCCCTTCTTCAGATACGGGCCGTAGCGGCCGTTCTGCGCGGTGATCTCGACACCCTCGGCGTCCTCGCCGACGACGCGCGGCAGAGACATCAGCTTGAGGGCGTCGGCGAGGGTGACCGTGTCCAGGGACATGGTCTTGAAGAGGGAGGCGGTCCGCGGCTTCACCGCGTTCTTGCCGGTCTTCGGCGTCCCCTCGGGCAGCACCTCGGTGACATACGGGCCGTAGCGGCCGTCCTTGGCGATGATCTGGTTGCCGGTCACCGGGTCGGCGCCCAGCTCGAAGTCGCCGCTGGGCTTGGCCAGCAGCTCCTCGGCCAGCTCGACGGTCAGCTCGTCGGGCGCAAGGTCCTCGGGCACGTCGGCACGCTGGTGGCCCTCGGCGCCCTTCTCGCCCCGCTCGATGTACGGGCCGTAGCGGCCGACGCGGAGCTTGATGTCGTTGCCGACGGGGAAGGACGAGATCTCCCGGGCGTCGATCGCGCCGAGGTCGGTGACCAGGGCCTTCAGACCGCCGAGGTGGTCGCCGTCGCCGTTGCCCGCGTCGGAGGCCGCACCGGCTCCGGCGGGGTCGTCGCCGGACTCGGCGCCGAAGTAGAAGCGCTTGAGCCACGGCACGGACTGGGCCTCGCCGCGCGAGATGCGGTCGAGGTCGTCCTCCATGCGGGCGGTGAAGTCGTAGTCGACGAGCCGGCCGAAGTGCTTCTCCAGCAGGTTGACCACGGCGAAGGACAGGAACGACGGGACGAGCGCCGTGCCCTTCTTGAAGACGTAACCGCGATCCAGGATGGTCCCGATGATCGAGGCGTACGTGGAGGGGCGCCCGATCTCGCGCTCTTCCAGCTCCTTGACCAGCGAGGCCTCGGTGTAACGGGCCGGGGGCTTGGTGGCGTGCCCGTCGACCGTGATCTCGTCGGCGGACAGCGCGTCGCCCTCGGCGACCTGCGGCAGCCGGCGCTCGCGGTCGTCCAGCTCGGCGTTCGGGTCGTCGGCGCCCTCGACGTACGCCTTCATGAAGCCGTGGAAGGTGATCGTCTTGCCGGACGCGGAGAACTCGGCGTCGCGGCCGTCGCTCGCCCGGCCGCCGATCTTGACGGTGACCGAGTTACCGGTCGCGTCCTTCATCTGGGAGGCGACGGTCCGCTTCCAGATCAGCTCGTACAGCCGGAACTGGTCGCCGGTGAGCCCGGTCTCGGCGGGGGTGCGGAAGCGGTCGCCGGAAGGGCGGATCGCCTCGTGCGCCTCCTGCGCGTTCTTGACCTTCCCGGCGTACGTACGCGGCTTGTCGGGGAGGTAGCTCGCCCCGTACAGCTGCGTGACCTGGGCCCGGGCCGCGGAGACCGCGGTGTCCGAGAGGGTGGTGGAGTCGGTACGCATATAGGTGATGAAGCCGTTCTCGTACAGCTTCTGCGCCACCTGCATGGTCGCCTTGGCCCCGAAGCCCAGCTTGCGGCTCGCCTCCTGCTGGAGGGTCGTGGTCCGGAAGGGGGCGTACGGGGAGCGGCGGTACGGCTTGGACTCGACGGACCGGACCGCGAAGGAGGAGTCGGCGAGCGCGGCGGCGAGGGCGCGGGCGTTCGTCTCGTCCAGGTGCAGGGTCTGGGCGGAGCCGGCCTTCAGCTGCCCGTCGGGGCCGAAGTCGCGGCCCTGGGCGATGCGGCGGCCGTCGACCGCGCTGAGGCGGGCGGTCAGCGTCGAGGGGTCGGAGGCGTCACCGGTGCGGCCGGTGGCGAACTTTCCGGTCAGGTCCCAGTACTCGGCGGAGCGGAAGGCGATGCGCTCGCGCTCCCGCTCGACGACGAGGCGGGTGGCGACGGACTGGACGCGGCCCGCCGACAGCTTCGGCATGACCTTCTTCCACAGGACCGGCGAGACCTCGTAGCCGTAGAGGCGGTCGAGGATGCGTCGGGTCTCCTGGGCGTCGACCATGCGCTGGTTCAGCTCGCGCGGGTTGGCGACGGCGGCCCGGATCGCGTCCTTGGTGATCTCGTGGAAGACCATCCGGTGGACCGGGACCTTGGGCCGCAGGACTTCCTGGAGGTGCCACGCGATGGCTTCGCCCTCGCGGTCCTCATCGGTGGCGAGGAAGAGTTCGTCGGACTCGGCCAGCAGCTGCTTGAGCTTCCTGACCTGGGCCTTCTTGTCGGCGTTGACGACATAGATGGGCTGGAAGTCGTGTTCGACGTCCACGCCGAGGCGGCGTACCTCGCCGGTGTACTCGTCCGGGACCTCGGCCGCGCCGTTCGGGAGGTCGCGGATGTGCCCGACGCTCGCTTCGACGACGTATCCGGGGCCGAGATAGCCCTTGATCGTCTTCGCCTTGGCAGGCGACTCGACGATGACGAGTCGGCGGCCGCCCTGTGCGGTCTCGCTGGTCGGGGACAACTTCGCTCTTCTCTCCGGTCGACACTCGGTGGGCATCCGGGGCAGCGTGATGGCGCTGCCCGCGGTGCTGTCGCTGCGGAGTGTGACGGTACAACCCGCCCCCGTGTCAAACGGCAAAAGCCCGCAACGGCCACTCGAACGGTAACCCGACTTCCGCCATTCCTGCCGCCCGGACCGCCGGGTCCGGGCCACGCGGGGCTTGGGCCTGCGGCTTTTCGGAGAGGGTCGCGGTGTGCGCCGGAGAGCCTGTCGGGCCGGGCGTCGCCCGGCCTGGGACGGGGGTCAGACGAGCGTGAAGACCCACACGCCGAGACCGAGGAAAACTACGCCGAAGAGCGTCGTGAGGGCGGTGGAGGCGACGGGGCTCACACCGTGCGCCACCGGCGCGCGATGCAGGGCTCGCGCCCCTGTCCAGATCAGGAGGGCGGCGCCGAACAGCGCCAGGGCCGTACCGGCGAAGACTGCTGAGACGCTCTCCATGTCGTACCCCTAGACCGTCGTATGACCCGTCGCACGACGCGTCGGGGAGCCGCCCGGGACGGGCTGGCCGGCCCGTCGGAGCCGGACCTCGGCGGTCCGGCACGGGGAGGTTGTCACCCCGGGGCATCGCCCACACGAACCGCGGGTGAACAGCACTCCCCCGCCGACCGGCGGAACACCATCGGCCGCATGCGGCGCGCCGGAGCCGGGACGGGGGCGGGGCCGCAGCACCCCGTGACCGGAATGTGCGGCCCGGGCGCGCCGCAGGAGCCGGCGGACACGAACACGCTGGTTAATAAGGACACCGCGCCTCGGCCGCCGATCAACGCCCACCGGTACCGGAAGCCCCCGGGCCGCCCCGGCAGCCCGCGCCCGCCTTGGCCGCACATGACTGCGCGCTGCGGGGGCCTGGCCGCAGATGGCCGCACACAGCCGCACGCCGCGCGGGGACCTGACCGCGCCGCGCCGCGCCGGCGTCCCGGCCGCAGCGTCCGGGGCCCTGGCCGCACCACAGCCGCACGCCACGCGGGCACCTGACCGCGCCGCGCCGGCGTCTCGGCCGCAGCGTCCGGGGGCCTGGCCGCACCTGGCCGCACCACAGCCGCACGCCACGCGGGCACCTGACCGCACATGGCCGCGCGCCGCGCACGCCCCTGGCGACGCGCCGGGATCCGCGCCGGCCGGCCTGGCTCACCCCGCCCCACTCCACCCGGCGCGCCCAGCCCCGCGCGCCGTATGACACCCGACGCGCCCAGCCCCGGGCGCCGTCCGACATCCGACGCACGCAGCCCCGAACCCGGGCGGCGGGCCTACTCCCCCCGCGCCCCGACACCGGGTGCCGGCTCCAAGAAGCCCTCCTCGACCAGCAGCCGGATGGCCTGCGGGGTCCGGTCGCGCAGGAGCACCGGGTCCTCCGCCATCAACTGCGCGATGGCGTCCAGGATCCGCCCGGCGGGCAGCGAGCCGTCGCACACGCCGGCGAACCCGGCGGCCACCGCGTCGACCTTGGTCGCCCGCATCATGCCCCGATGCTGACGCAGCACCACATGCTCGGGGTCCTCCGCGCCCGGCAGGCCGACCTGCTCCTGCACGACCTCGGCGGCAAGGGTGAAGTGCCCGGCGAGCAGCGCCGCGTCGTCCTGGTCGCGGAGATAGTCCTGGCGGGCGAAGTGCTCCTCCACCGCCCCGCCCAGCGGCTGCTGCACCGCGTGCGGCCACTCCTCGACGACGATCGAGGGGTTGCCGGCCGCCGCTGCGGCGGACTTTCGCAGGGTGATCCAGCCGAATCCGACGGACGTGGTGCCCCGGGCCTCGAACTCGTCGAGCCACGCCTCGTACCGCTCGTCGTACTCGCCCGGGTCGCTGCGGTGGTCGCCGCTGTCCCGCAGCCACAGCTCGGCGTACTGCGTGACGTCCTGGACCTCGCGCTGGACGATCCAGGCGTCGCAGCCGTACGGCACCCAGGAGCGCAGCCGGTCCTGCCACTCCTCGCCCTCCACGTGCTGCCAGTTGGCGAGGAACTGCGCGTATCCCCCCTCGTTCAGATGGTCGCCCGCCTGCTGCACGAGCGTGCGGCACAGGTCGTCACCGCCCATGCCGCCGTCGCGGTAGGTGAGGCGGGCGCCGGGCGAGATGACGAAGGGCGGGTTGGAGACGATCAGGTCGAACGTGTCGGAGCCCACCGGCTCGAAGAGGGATCCCTCGCGCAGATCGGCGGGGGTGGCACCGGACAGGGCGAGGGTGAGCCGGGTGAACTCCAGGGCGCGGGGGTTGAGGTCGGTGGCGGTGACCCGGGTCGCGTGCTGGGCGGCGTGCAGCGCCTGGATGCCGGAGCCCGTACCGAGGTCGAGCGCCGAGGCGACCGGCGTACGCACGGTGATCCCGGCGAGGGTGGTGGAGGCCCCGCCGACGCCGAGGACGACGCCCTCCTCGCGCGTGCCGATCCCGCCCGCACCGCCAACCGCGCAGCCGAGGTCGGACACGATGAACCAGTCCTCGCCGTCCGGCCCCCCGTACGGCCGTACGTCGACGCACGCGCGGACCTCCCCGCCCGCATCGCTCTCGCAGGTCACCCAGCCGTCCGCGACGCACTCGTCCAGCGGCAGGGCCTCACGGGCCCGCTCCTCGGCGACGGGGCGCTGCAGAAGGAACAGCCGCACCAGCGTGTCGAGCGGGGAGTCGCCCCGGGTGGCCCGCAGGGCGGGGACGGTCTCGCTGCGGGCGAGGGCGGCGTAGGCGGGCGCGCCGAGGCGGTCGAGGAGCCCGTCCGCGGTGAAGTCCGCGGCGAGCAGGGCCTCACGGAGGGTGGCGGCGTGGTCGGGTGCGGGAAGGCTGCTCTTACTCACCCACCCATTGTGGCCGGTCCCACCGACAACGGCAGCGGCCCGGACACCCACCGGGCGTCCGGGCCGGGAGAGGAGCCGCTCAGGCCTTCTTCTCCGAGGAGTCCTTCTCCGCCGGTTCCTCGCCCGAGGAACCCTTGTCGCTGGAGTCCTTGTCCGTGGACTCCTTGTCCGTGGACTCCTTCTTGTCGGGGGCCGTGCCCTCCGGAGACGCGTCGGCGTCGGCGTCGGCCCCGGAGCCGGAGGGGCCGGTGGAGGCGGTCTGCTTCTGGCAGCCCTCCTGCTTCGACATCGCGACCCCGACCTTGCCGGACTGAAGCTTCCTCAGCGCCTGGTCACCGCCGGTGCTGATCTTGTTGAGCTCGTCGGCGATGGCGTTCAGGCCGTCGGCGAACTTGCTCTGCTCCTTGGTGTCGAGTGCGTCGACCTTGGTCTTGAGGTCGGCGTAGGCCTTGGAGGAGGCGTTGAGCTCCTTCACCGCCGCCTTCTGCGTGGCCTCGCCGTCGTCGACGGGCGGCGGACCGGCCGAGTCCACGGCCGTGCCGAGCGCCTTGTACGCCTGGGACATCTGCCCGAAGGCGACCGAGTCGGCCTTCTGGACGTCGGCGGGCTTGTTGTCGTCCCCGGTCTTCTCAAGGATGGAGGCGTTGGCGTTGTTGATCTTCTGGAGTTGCGGCTGGACCTGGTCGCAGACCTTCTTGGCCCAGTCGTTGACCTTGTCGTCGCTGTCGTCGCTGCAACCCGACAGCGTCAGTACGAGTACCGCACCGCCGGACAGTGCGGCTGCAAGCTTCTTGTTCACCGGATTGGTCCCTTCCAAGGCTCTCGGCCCGGAACCTACACGCCGAGGGGGCGACAGCCGGGTGCCAGTCATCCGTTGTGCACCCTTTTGAAGCCATTTGCACCAAGGGAAATGAGGGAGATGCCACTCACGTCGAGAGTCGTACGTGCGAGCGGTCACTCATCCGAAGGACGGAATCCGCGGGGCGGAAGAGGCGGCCGATGGAGGCAGGCGACGGTCTCCGCCGGAGGGAGTAAGAGACGACGGAGGAAGCGGGAGGGCCGAGGAGGAGCCAGAGTGGGACGGGCCGGGACGGGCAGGCGCGGCGAGGAACGAGAAGGCGCCGAGGGGAGGACGCGGACGGACGGCACGTCAGCACGCACCGTCCGCCCACTCCTTGATTACGCGTCACCCAGGAACGGGGCAGCCGCTGCCCCTCCCTCGCGTACGGGTCACGGGGCCGCTGCCGGATCCGGCGCGGGGACCGAGGGGCCGCCGTCCCCCGAGGCGTCGTCGTCGCCCACGGCGATGCCCCGCCGCTTGGAGACGTACACCGCGACGACGATGATCCCGATGGCCACGACGGCCACCAGCGCCCGCACCCAGGGGTTCGCGTCCGCGCCGTAGCTGAACTGCACGATCGCCGGAGCGATGAGCAGGGCGACCAGGTTCATCACCTTGAGGAGCGGGTTGATCGCCGGGCCCGCCGTGTCCTTGAACGGGTCGCCGACCGTGTCGCCGATGACGGTCGCGGCGTGGGCCTCGCTGCCCTTGCCGCCGTGGTGCCCGTCCTCGACGAGCTTCTTGGCGTTGTCCCAGGCCCCGCCGGAGTTGGCGAGGAACACCGCCATCAGCGTTCCGGTGCCGATCGCGCCGGCGAGGTACGAACCGAGCGCGCCGACGCCGAGGGTGAAGCCGACCGCGATCGGCGCCAGCACCGCGAGGAGCCCGGGCGTGGCCAGCTCGCGCAGGGCGTCGCGGGTGCAGATGTCGACGACGCGCCCGTACTCCGGCTTCTCCGAGTAGTCCATGATCCCGGGACGCTCACGGAACTGTCGCCTGACCTCGTAGACCACGGATCCGGCGGACCGGGACACCGCGTTGATGGCCAGCCCCGAGAACAGGAAGACGACCGCCGCGCCCAGGATCAGGCCGACGAGGTTGTTGGGCTGCGAGATGTCCAGGCTCAGTCCGAGGTCGCCCACCCCTGCCCCGACGTCGTCGACCGCCGTGGCGATGGCGTCGCGGTAGGAGCCGAAGAGCGCGGCCGCCGCCAGGACGGCGGTGGCGATGGCGATGCCCTTGGTGATGGCCTTGGTCGTGTTGCCGACCGCGTCCAGGTCGGTGAGCACCTGGGCGCCGGCGCCCGTGACGTCCCCGGACATCTCGGCGATGCCCTGGGCGTTGTCGGACACCGGGCCGAAGGTGTCCATGGCCACGATGACGCCCACCGTGGTAAGGAGCCCCGTGCCGGCGAGCGCGACCGCGAAGAGCGCCAGCATGATCGACGTACCGCCCAGCAGGAACGCCCCGTAGACCCCGAGGCCGATCAGCAGCGCGGTGTAGACGGCCGACTCCAGGCCGATGGAGATGCCCGCGAGCACTACGGTGGCCGGGCCGGTGAGCGAGGACTTCCCGATGTCCCGGACGGGGCGGCGGTTGGTCTCGGTGAAGTAGCCGGTGAGCTGCTGGATGAGCGCGGCCAGGACGATACCGATGGCCACCGCGACCAGGGCGAAGATCCGCGGATCGCCGCCGTGCCCGGCGATCGCCTCGTCGGCGACCCCGTCCAGCTCGGCGTACGAGGACGGCAGATAGGTGAAGGCGGCGACGGCCACCAGGGCGAGCGAGATCACCGCGGAGATGAAGAAGCCGCGGTTGATCGCGGTCATCCCGCTGCGGTCGGTGCGGCGCGGCGCGACCGCGAAGATCCCGATCATCGCGGTGACGACGCCGATCGCCGGAACCATCAGAGGGAAGGCGAGTCCGGAGTCGCCGAACGCGGCGGTCCCGAGAATGAGGGCTGCCACGAGCGTGACGGCGTACGACTCGAAGAGGTCGGCGGCCATGCCCGCGCAGTCACCGACGTTGTCACCCACGTTGTCGGCGATGGTGGCGGCGTTACGCGGATCATCCTCCGGGATCCCTTGCTCCACCTTGCCCACCAGGTCGGCCCCCACATCGGCGGCCTTGGTGAAGATCCCGCCGCCGACCCTCATGAACATGGCGATGAGCGCCGCACCGAGGCCGAATCCCTCCAGCACCTTGGGCGCGTCGGCGGCGTAGACGAGCACCACGCAGGAGGCCCCGAGCAGACCGAGCCCCACCGTGATCATTCCGACCACACCGCCGGTACGAAAAGCGATCTTCATCGCTTTGTGCGAGACGGCGGTGAGATCCTTTTCCGGTTCGCCTTCCGCCGGAGTCGCCTCCCGCGCGGCCGCGGCCACCCGCACATTGCTCCGTACGGCGAGCCGCATGCCGATGTATCCGGTCGCAGCCGAGAAAAGCGCACCCACGAGGAAGAAGAGGGAGCGCCCCGCGCGCTGCGACCAGTTGTCGGCCGGCAACAGGAACAGCAGGAAGAACACGACGACGGAGAAGACACCGACGGTGCGCAGTTGCCGGGCCAGATAGGCGTTCGCACCCTCCTGGACCGCCGCGGCGATCTCCTTCATCCGTTCGGTGCCCTCGCCGGCCGCCAGGACCTGGCGTACGAGCAGCTGGGCGACGATCAGCGCGGCGACGGCGACGACCGCCACGACGATGACGATCAGCCGGTTGCCGTCGGTGAGTACCGCCGCCGCGAGGGAGACGGGTCGGTCGGAAAGTGCGGATTCTTGCGTCAGTGCTGCCATTGGGGTGGTGAAGAACTCCGCCATACGTCCTCCTTGACGCTCAGCGCTCAAGTCGTGGACGGATTGTAGGGAGCGGAACCTGATCAAAACAGTGGGTGGGAAGAGAAATGATCGCTCTCCCCCCAACGCCGAAAGATCAGCGGAGCGATTCTCCTCGAATGCAGTAATGGGTCAGGCGCATTATGCGAGGACCCTCAAGAAAAAGGCCCTGCTCAGCAGGGCCTGGAAAAACGAAACATCACATGACCCACGCACCTCGTGACCCACGAGCCTCAGCGACTCGGGAACGCGGGCACGGGGCTCAGCACCAGAGGAACGTGGGTGCGGAGCTCTCGGCACACCGGAACGCGGGCGTAGGCCTCAGCACAACCCCGGGAACGCGGCGCGGGCCGCGGCCCTCAGCACCCCGGGAACCCCGGGAACCCCGGGAACACAAGCGCGGGTGCAGGCCTCAGGGCCGTACCGCGGCGTCGGCCGTCGGCCAGCTCATGCGGATCACGCCGCCGCCTGCACCGGAGCGAACCTCCACGTCGTCGACGAGACCACTGATGACCGCGAGGCCCATCTCGTCCTCACCCTCGCCGTCGGCCTCGGATCCGGGCCGCGCCGAGCCCGCCCCGGACCCACCGGAGGCGTCAGGCGCACCGGACTCGGCCGGATCGGCGCCGGGATCGGGGACGCTGTCCCCGACCTCGATGGAGAACGCCTTCTCCTCCTCGGTCAACGCGACGCTGACCGGCGCGGTGATGCCGTGACTGCGGTGCAGCCCGACCGCGCGGCTGCACGCCTCGCCGACGGCGAGCCTGACCTCGTCGAGCACCGCCTCGTCCACGCCGGCCCGGCGCGCCACGGCGGCCGCCACCAGGCGGGCCGTCCTGACATGTTCAGGCTGGGCGCTGAAGCGGAGTTCAACGGTGGCCATGCCATCCCCCTCGAACGTTCGGGCGTACGCCTCAGGGGCCCCGGGCGTGTCGCCCGGCACCCCTGCTCTCCTCCTCCGGAAGCCGACAAAGCCGACAGCCGACCCGAAGGTCGACCGCCTGCCCGTCGCGGCCCATGCGCTGCCGCTGTCGGCCTGTTCACTGCCTGCCGACCGACCCGGGGGCCGGTCCGCTCCGACCTCAGTCGGTGGCGGCGACAGCCTCGTCGACCGTGGTGTGAATCGGGAACACCTTGGTCAGACCCGTGATCCGGAAGATCTTGAGAATGCGCTCCTGGTTGCAGACCAGGCGCAGCGAGCCCTCATGGGCCCGGACACGCTTCAAGCCGCCCACGAGCACGCCGAGGCCGGTGGAGTCGAGGAAGTCGACGCCTTCCATGTCGACAACCAGGTGGTAGCTGCCGTCATTCACCAACTCGACCAACTGCTCGCGCAGCTTGGGCGCGGTATACACATCAATCTCGCCACCGACCTCGACGACCGTACGGTCGCCACCAGGGCCGGACACATTGCGAGTCGACAGGGACAGGTCCACGGATCCTCCAGCACCTTGCTATGGAGCGGTCGCCCCTCGCTCTCCCCGACGGAGGCCAGGGGACGGATCGCCAGCCGCGATGGCATTCAATCACTTACCAGCAGCCATGCACGACGCCTTGGGACCATTGTCCGTCACGCCAGTGACACACTCGGTGTCGATGGCCAAGAATCACCGTCCCGGACGACCACCCGAGAGCAGGGGCTCGCGCCCCTCTCCCGCCATGATCCTCGACCGGCTCGCCACAGGGGCGGGCCGGGCCGCGCGCATCACTCATACGGAGCACCTGCCCCCGAGATCGGGAACCCATGCCATCTGGCCGGATCGCGTGCGGCCAGAAGTGATCTCGGCGATCGAAAAAGCCGGGATCGACCATCCGTGGGCGCATCAGGCGGCCGCGGCCGAGCACGCTCTGGACGGCGAATCGGTCGTGATCGCCACCGGCACCGCCTCCGGGAAGTCCCTCGCGTACCTGGCGCCGGTCCTCAGCACCCTCCTGGACGGCTCGGAGGCCCCGAACGGCCGCGGGGCCACCGCCCTGTACCTCGCGCCCACGAAGGCCCTGGCAGCCGACCAGCGGCGCTCGGTGAAAGCACTCGCGGCCCCGCTCGGCAACGCCGTCCGACCCGCGGTCTACGACGGCGACACCCCGGTCGAGGAACGCGAATGGGTACGGCAGTACGCCAACTACGTCCTGACCAACCCCGACATGCTGCACCGCGGCATACTCCCCTCCCACCCCCGCTGGTCCTCGTTCCTGCGCGCCCTGCGGTTCGTCGTGATCGACGAGTGCCACACCTACCGGGGCGTCTTCGGCTCCCATGTCGCCCAGGTACTGCGCCGCCTGCGTCGCCTGTGCGCCCGTTACGGGGCCGATCCGGTCTTCCTGCTGGCGTCGGCCACGGCGGCGGATCCCGCGGTCGCAGCCGGGCGTCTGACGGGCCTGCCGGTCGTCGAGGTGTCCGACGACGCCTCCCCACGCGGCGAACTGGTCTTCGCCCTCTGGGAGCCCCCGCTGACCGACCTGCACGGCGAGAAGGGCGCCCCCGTACGCCGTACCGCGACGGCCGAGACCGCCGACCTCCTCACCGACCTGACCCTCCAGGGCGTCCGCTCGGTCGCCTTCGTACGCTCCCGGCGCGGCGCGGAACTGATCTCCGTGATCGCCAAGGAGCGCCTCGCGGAGGTCGACCGCTCACTGCCGAGGCGGGTCGCCGCCTACCGCGGGGGTTACCTCCCCGAGGAGCGCCGGGCCCTGGAGCGGGCGCTGCACTCCGGCGAACTGCTCGGCCTGGCGGCCACCACCGCCCTGGAACTCGGCATCGACGTCTCCGGCCTCGACTCGGTGGTCATCTGCGGCTACCCGGGCACGCGGGCCTCCCTCTGGCAGCAGGCGGGCCGCGCCGGCCGCTCGGGCCAGGGCGCCCGGGCCGTCCTCGTGGCCCGCGACGACCCGCTGGACACGTATCTGGTACACCATCCGGAGGCGCTGTTCCGGCAGCCCGTCGAGTCGACGGTGCTGGACCCGGACAACCCCTACGTCCTGGCCCCCCATCTCTGCGCCGCGGCCGCCGAGCTGCCCCTCACCGAACCCGACATCACGCTCTTCGGCCCCGCCGTGCCAGAGCTGCTGCCGCAGCTGGAGGCGGCGAAACTGCTGCGCAGACGGGCGTCGGGCTGGCACTGGACCCGCCGCGAACGGGCCGCCGACCTCGCCGACATCCGGGGCGGGGGCGGCCGCCCGATCCAGATCGTCGAAGAGGGCACCGGCCGCCTGCTGGGCACCGTCGACGCGGCCGCCGCCCACACCGCCGTCCACGAGGGAGCCGTCCACCTCCACCAGGGCCGCACCCACCTGGTCCGCAAACTGGACCTGGAGGACTCCGTGGCCCTGGTCGAGCAGGCCGAACCCCCGTATTCGACGGTCGCCCGCGACACCACGGCCATCACCGTCCTGGAGACCGACACCGAGATCCCCTGGGGCCAGGGGCGGCTCTGCTACGGCTCCGTCGAGGTCACCAACCAGGTCGTCTCCTTCCTCCGCCGGAAGCTGATCACCGGGGAAGTCCTGGGCGAGACGAAACTCGACCTGCCGCCCCGCACCCTGCGCACCCGCGCCGTCTGGTGGACCGTCACCGAGGACCAACTCGACGCGGCCCGCATCAACCCGGAGATCCTGGGCGGCGCCCTCCACGCCGCCGAACACGCCTCGATCGGCCTCCTCCCCCTCTTCGCCACCTGCGACCGCTGGGACATCGGCGGCGTCTCCGTACCGCTGCACCCGGACACCCTCCTGCCGACGGTCTTCGTGTACGACGGCCACCCGGGCGGCGCCGGATTCGCCGAGCGGGCCTTCCACACCGCCCGTACGTGGCTGACGGCGACCCGGGAAGCCATCGCGTCCTGCGAGTGCGAGGCGGGCTGTCCTTCCTGCATCCAGTCCCCCAAGTGCGGCAACGGCAACGAGCCCCTGCACAAACGCGGAGCCGTACGCCTCCTCACCGAACTCCTCAGAGCCGCGCCCCCGGAACCGGACGAATCAACCACGCCGACGGATTGATCCCACACTGCCGGGAGGTTCCGTCAAGACGGCAACAGCGGCGTGGCCAACCGCTTCAGCTCCGCTTCGCCGATCGCTCCGATCCAGGTCGCGGCGATCCGTCCCTCCGGGTCGACGATGATCGTGAACGGATATCCGACGGTGTTCACCAGCCCTTTCGGAAGCTGGAGGATCTGCCGTCCCTGTGGGTCGTGCAGGCTCGGATACACGAGCTCCATGTCCCTCTCGAAGGCCCGTGCGTCGCCGACCGACACGTCCGCGTTGACTCCCACCACGCGCAGGCCCTTGCCCTGCAGCTCCTCGTGCACCCGGGAGAGCCCGGGGGCCTCCGCACGGCACGGGCCGCACCACGATGCCCACGCGTTGACCACGACGACCCTGCCCCGCAGCCCCTTCAGGCTGAACCTGCCGTCTCCGTCGACACGTTGACCCGCCAACTCCGGCATATCCACCCGGTCGGCGACCGCGTACGACTTCAGCGGCGCGGGCCCGCCGGCGTCGTCCGCAGGGAGCGGCGATGTCGAGCATCCCGCCAGCGCGGCCAGCAGGACGGCAACCGCGATCGAGGCCCGTAGCGTCTTCACGTCCGCCGATGATGCCACCGGAGTCGCGGCCAGGCACACGTGCCCCGCAGAACACCGGGGCCGCCAGAACGACTGCCCCGGCGATCACTCCCCGGGGGCCCACCGGACCCGGGCGCCACCTACCGGTCACGGTGGCGGGAGGTCCGTTCGAGGCCCTGTCCTGAGGCCAGCTGGAGGCCCAGTCGACGAATCGGCCCCAGCGGCGCCCTCTGCCACGGGGTCGGCCGAGGCCGCCTCGAGGTCGGCCGACGACCCGACCAAGGGATCAGTCGCAGGCCCGCCCAGGGGATCGGTCGCAGGCGCGGCACGGGGATCGGTCTTCGCCCCGGCCCAGGGATCGGTCGCGAGCCCTGCCACGGGGTCGGTCGGCGGCCCGGCCCGGGCTCTGACGGTGGGTAGGTAGGGTCCGAATCCCGAACGGGCGGTCACATCGGCGATCTCCCCGTGCACCGCACAGCGAACCACCACGGCGTCCTGTGCCAGGGCTACCCTCCGGGCGGCATCGCACGCGGCCACCGCTCCCTCCAGCGCCCGGTCCGCAGCCGCGAGAGCTGCCAGATCCGCGGCCCCGCCCGCCCGGTGACGGGCAGCAACAGCCTGTCCCAGCGCGAGCACCACGGCGAACACGGTGCACAAGCCGGCCGCGGTGACAGCCACCCACACCGTCGCCACGCCCCTATCCGCCCCACGGCCCACGCCCCGGCCAATACTGCCCGCCCCGCGGCCCGAGATCTGGTCCCTGCCCCACCGCCGAAACACGTCCCGAC
>NZ_JAFEUF010000201.1:8906-13217 GCF_016901035.1 Streptomyces durocortorensis | reverse complement strand
CCCGGACCCCGACCCCCAGGGCGTCGGCCCCTGGAACATGCCCCTGACGGTCTGCCCGACCCCGGACGCCCCAGCCCGTCCGGCGATCGAGGACGCAACCCTTGGCGCGGAGAGCCCGGCCATTCCAGCCCGTCCGGCGCTTGAGGACGGAACCCTCGCCACTCCAGCCCGTCCGGCGTTTGAGGACGGAACCCTTGCCGGGGAGAGCTCGCAGCTCACAGGCCCCTCGGGCGAAGGAGCCTCGCAGGTGCCCGGACCCCACAGCGACGGTTCCGTCCTCGAACGTCGGAAAGACCGGGCGGGCCGGGTACGTCGGCTCGGCACGCCCCTCGGCATCCTCGCCACCGTCACCGCCGCCTTCGCGTACGTCGGTGCCGTCGACCCCAATGACCCCGGCCACTACCCCGTCTGCCCGCTGCTCAAGGTGACCGGAGTGCTCTGCCCCGGCTGCGGCGGCCTCCGCAGCGCCCACGCCTTCATCACCGGCGACCTCGGCGCGGCGCTCCAAGCCAACGCGATCGCGACCGTCGGCTACTTCCTCTTCGCCGCCGTCTGGGTCCTCTGGCTGGTCCGGGCCTGGCGCGGAAAGCCCCTGCGGATCGCCCTGGCACCCGCCTGGTGGTGGGGCGTGGGTGCTGTCCTGCTGATCTTCACCGTGGTCCGGAATCTGCCGTTCGGCTCGGCGCTGGCCCCCTGAAATGCCCAGGTAGTGGGACGCGGCGTGGCCGGATGCGAGCCCTGGGCGCTCCTGCGGATACCATCGGTACGGCTGATCCTGTTCCCTAGTCACCGTTCCGGAAGGGGGCCGCTCGCGTGAGTGTGCTCGACGAGATCATCGACGGCGTTCGCGCCGACCTCGCGGAGCGACAGGCGCGCGTCAGCCTCGACGAGCTGAAGGAGCGCGCCGCGCGCGCCCCCCAGGCCAAGGACGGAGTCGCCGCCCTGCGCGGCGAGGGCGTCACCGTCATCTGCGAGGTCAAGCGCTCGTCCCCCTCCAAGGGGGCCCTTGCCGCCATCGCCGACCCGGCCGCGCTCGCCGCGGACTACGAGGCCGGCGGCGCGTCCGTCATCTCGGTCCTCACCGAGGAGCGCCGCTTCGGCGGCTCGCTCGCCGACCTGGAGGCCGTCCGCGCCAAGGTCGACACCCCGATCCTCCGCAAGGACTTCATCGTCACCTCGTACCAGCTGTGGGAGGCCCGGGCGTACGGCGCCGACCTCGCCCTGCTGATCGTCGCCGCCCTCGACCAGGAGGCCCTGGTCTCCCTCATCGAGCGCGCCGAGTCGATCGGGCTCACCCCGATCGTCGAGGCGCACGACGAGGAGGAGGCGGAGCGCGCCGTGGACGCCGGAGCCAAGATCATCGGTGTCAACGCGCGCAACCTGAAAGACCTCAAGGTCGACCGCTCCACCTTCGAGCGGGTCGCCCCCGAGATCCCCGACCACATCGTCAAGGTCGCCGAGTCCGGCGTCCGCGGCCCGCACGACCTGATCGCGTACGCCAACGCCGGCGCCGACGCCGTCCTGGTCGGCGAGTCCCTGGTCACCGGCCGCGACCCGCGCGCCGCCGTCGCCGACCTGGTCGCCGCGGGCGCCCACCCGGCGCTCCGCCACGGCCGCGGCTGACCGGGGACGGACGACAGCGACCATGACCGGACGTCCCGCGCCCCGCACCCGACCGGGCCTCGCCCCGGCCGGGGCTCCGGCGCGGGATCCGCACGCCCCGCTGGCGCGCGGCTGCCGCCCGCCCGTCTCCCACCACCACCCTCAACCGAGGCGCTGCGCGCCGCCCTTCTGGCACCGAGGCTGCCGTGCCCCCGCCCGGCGCGTGCACGGACGGCGGGTGCGGTACGTCATCGGTGACGAGCCCGGCCAGGTCAACGGCATGCGATGGCGCCCGGGGTCCGCGCAGTAGCGAGCCCCGGCCGACGTACCGCAGTACCCGCAGCACGTCCGTACGTACGACCGCATCACCGTGACCGCACGCCGGTTCCGGTGGCGCTCGCCGCTCCGCGCATACGGTGAACCCACCCGTTGCCATGCCAAGGAGCACGTCGCATGACGTCCGAGTTCTTCATTCCGGACCCCGAGGGTCTGATCCCCAGCGCCGAGGGCTATTTCGGCGCCTACGGCGGCAAGTTCATCCCGGAGGCGCTCGTCGCCGCCGTGGACGAGGTCGCCGTCGAGTACGACAAGGCCAAGGCCGACCCCGCGTTCGCCGCCGAGCTCAACGAGCTGATGGTGAACTACACCGGCCGCCCCAGCGCGCTCACCGAGGTCCCGCGCTTCGCCGAGCACGCGGGCGGGGCCCGGATCTTCCTCAAGCGCGAGGACCTGAACCACACCGGCTCGCACAAGATCAACAACGTGCTGGGTCAGGCGCTCCTCACCAAGCGCATGGGGAAGACCCGCGTCATCGCCGAGACCGGAGCCGGCCAGCACGGCGTCGCCACCGCGACCGCCTGCGCCCTCTTCGGCCTCGACTGCACCATCTACATGGGCGAGATCGACACCCAGCGCCAGGCACTGAACGTGGCCCGGATGCGGATGCTCGGCGCCGAGGTCGTCGCCGTGAAGTCCGGCTCGCGGACCCTGAAGGACGCCATCAACGAGGCGTTCCGCGACTGGGTCGCCAACGTGGACCGTACGCACTACCTCTTCGGTACGGTCGCGGGCCCGCACCCCTTCCCCGCGATGGTCCGCGACTTCCACCGGGTCATCGGCGTCGAGGCCCGCCGTCAGCTCCTGGAGCGCGCGGGCCGCCTCCCGGACGCGGCGGTCGCCTGTGTCGGCGGCGGCTCCAACGCCATCGGCCTCTTCCACGCCTTCATCCCGGACTCCGGGGTCCGCCTGGTCGGCTGCGAACCCGCCGGACACGGCGTGGAGACCGGCGAGCACGCGGCGACCCTGACGGCCGGGGAGCCGGGCATCCTGCACGGCTCCCGCTCCTACGTCCTCCAGGACGACGAGGGCCAGATCACCGAGCCGTACTCCATCTCGGCGGGGCTGGACTACCCGGGCATCGGCCCCGAGCACTCCTACCTCAAGGACGTCGGGCGCGGCGAGTACCGCGCGGTCACCGACGACGCGGCCATGCAGGCCCTGCGCCTGCTGTCCCGCACCGAGGGGATCATCCCGGCCATCGAGAGTGCCCACGCGCTCGCCGGGGCCCTGGACCTGGGCAGGGAGCTGGGCAAGGACGGGCTGATCCTCGTCAACCTGTCCGGCCGCGGTGACAAGGACATGGACACCGCCGCCCGCTACTTCGGGCTCTACGACACCGACGCCGTCGTCGAGGCGGACGCCGACAGCGACCGCGCCGAGATCGAGGGGGACGCCAAGTGAGCGGCAACATCGAGCTGTTGAACACCACCCTGGCCGCCGCGAAGGCCGCGGACCGGGCGGCGCTCATCGCCTACCTCCCGGCGGGGTTCCCCACCGTCGACGGCGGCATCGAAGCGGTCAAGGCCGTCGTCGCGGGCGGCGCGGACGTCGTCGAGGTCGGGCTGCCTCACAGCGACCCGGTCCTCGACGGGCCGGTCATCCAGACCGCCGACGACATCGCCCTGCGCGGCGGCGTCCGGATCGCCGACGTGATGCGCACGGTCCGTGAGGCGTACGAGGCCACCGGCGTCCCGATCCTCGTCATGACGTACTGGAACCCCATCGACCGCTACGGCGTCGAGCGGTTCACCGCCGAGCTGGCCGAGGCGGGCGGTGCCGGGTGCATCCTGCCCGACCTGCCGGTCCAGGAGTCCGCGCTGTGGCGCGAACACGCCGACAAGCACGGCCTGGCCACCGTGTTCGTCGTCGCCCCCAGCAGCCAGGACGCCCGCCTCGCCACCATCACGGCGGCCGGCAGCGGCTTCGTCTACGCCGCGTCCCTGATGGGCGTCACCGGCACCCGCGCCTCCGTGGGCGCCCAGGCCCAGGACCTGGTGGGACGCACCCGCGCCACCACCGACCTGCCGGTCTGCGTCGGCCTCGGCGTCTCCAACGCGGCGCAGGCCGCCGAGGTCGCCGGGTTCGCGGACGGCGTCATCGTCGGCTCGGCCTTCGTCAAGGCCATGCTGGACGCCCCCGACGAGACCGCCGGCCTCGCCGCCGTCCGCTCCCTGGCGGGCGAACTGGCCGAAGGTGTTCGAAAGCGCTGAGCACTGAACCACCCGAATGGGTGGATTGTGGACCGGGGGGGGGGGGGGGGGGCCCCCCCCGGGGGGTGCCCCGGGGGGGGGGCCAAAAAACCAGGGGGAAAACACCCCCCCCCGGGGGGCCGGGCCCCCCCCCCCCCCCGGGGAACGGGGGGGCGCACCA
>NZ_JAFEUF010000201.1:0-8896 GCF_016901035.1 Streptomyces durocortorensis | reverse complement strand
GCGCGCGGCGCGCGGCGCGGCGCGCGCGCCGGGCGCTGTCGGCTGCGTGGTGTGTGTCCCATGCGGCCGGTTAAATCCCACCCTGGGGGGGGTTGGGGGGGGGGGGGGGGGGGGGGCGGCCCCCCCCCGGTTCGTTCCCCGGGTGTGAGCGACAAGATCCCTGAGGGAAACAGAAGCGCGCGTGAGCGCCTGGCCCAGCAGCGCGAGCGGGACAAGGGGCGCGAGAAGCGCCGCCGGACGCTGATCGTCGCCTCGGCGGTGGTCGGGGTGCTCGGCCTGGCCGCCGTGGTCGGCCTGATCGCGGCCAACGCGGGCAAGGACGACGGCGGCGACTCCGCCTCCGGCCCGGCGGTCGCCCCGTCCGGCGCGATCGGCGAGGCGGCCCTGACCCTGCCGGTCGGCGCGGCCGACGCCCCGTCCACCCTCACGATCTGGGAGGACTTCCGCTGCCCCGTCTGCGCCCAGTTCGAGACCGCCTTCCGGGACACGATCACCGAGCTGGCCGACGACGGCCAGCTCCGGGTGGAGTACCACCTGGCCACCATCATCGACGGCAATCTCGGCGGCACCGGGTCGCTGCGCGCCGCCAACGCCGCCGCCTGCGCCCAGGGCGTCGGCAAGTTCGCCCCGTACCACGACGTCCTCTTCAGCAACCAGCCTCCCGAGCCGGACGACGCCTTCGCCAAGAACAGCCGGCTGATCGAGCTGGCCGGGGAGGTCGAAGGGCTCGACACGCCGGGCTTCCGCAGCTGTGTGGAGGACGGCGAGCACGACAGCTGGGTGAAGAAGTCCGACACGGCGTTCCGCGAGGGCGGCTTCCAGGGCACGCCCACGGTGCTGCTCAACGGCGAGTCCGTCTTCCCGGCCAAGGGCGACGAGCAGATCTCCCCGGAGAACCTGAAGAAGTGGGTCGCCGAGGCCAACAAGGGCAAGAAGCCGGGCACCGCCACCCCGGCCGAGGGGTCCACTGCCCCGTCCGCCCCGGCCGAAGGGTCCGCCCCGGCCGACGGATCCGCAACCTCGTCCACCCCGCCGTCCACCCCGGCCGCGCCGTCGTCGGCCGCCGGTTCCTGACCGGGCCCCGGGGCGTTTCTGCCGATCGGGCCGGGCTTGCGGGGCCTGCCCGTGACGTGGTCCTCGTTACCCAGACGTTGCCGGGTGGCTTGCCGTACCCACCGCCCGGCAGGGTAGCGTCGACCTCGCCATGAATCTTGCCTCCATTCCCAGTCCGTCGACCGGCGTGATCGAGCTCGGCCCGATCCCGCTCCGCGGCTACGCGTTCTGCATCATCATCGGTGTCTTCGTCGCCGTCTGGTTCGGCAACAAGCGCTGGATCGCCCGCGGCGGCAAAGCCGGCACCGTGGCCGACATCGCCGTCTGGGCGGTGCCCTTCGGCCTGGTCGGCGGACGGCTCTACCACGTGATCACCGACTACCAGCTGTACTTCAGCGACGGTGAGAACTGGGTCGACGCCTTCAAGATCTGGGAGGGCGGCCTCGGCATCTGGGGTGCGGTGGCCTTCGGCGCGGTCGGCGCCTGGATCGGCTGCCGCCGCCGGGGCATCCCGCTGCCCGCCTGGGCCGACGCGATGGCCCCGAGCCTCGCGATCGCGCAGGCCATCGGACGCTGGGGCAACTGGTTCAACCAGGAGCTGTACGGCAAGCCCACCGACCTCCCCTGGGCGCTGGAGATCAGCGAGGGCCCCAACCGGGCCGCCGGGACCTACCACCCGACCTTCCTTTACGAGTCGCTGTGGTGCATCGGTGTCGCGCTGCTGGTCATCTGGGCCGACCGCCGCTTCCGGCTCGGCCACGGACGGGCGTTCGCGCTGTACGTCGCGGCCTACTGCGCCGGGCGCGGCTGGATCGAGTACATGCGGGTCGACGAGGCCCACCACATCCTGGGCCTCCGCCTGAACGTGTGGACCGCGATCATCGTCTTCGCCCTCGCCGTCGCCTACATCGTGGTCTCCGCGAAGCTGCGTCCGGGCCGCGAGGAGATCGTCGAGCCCGACCGGGACACCACCCCCGGGAAGGACTCCGACAAGGACGGCTCCGCGAAGGCGGACGCCGCCGAGAAGGACGCCGGGGACGCCGACGCGAAGAAGGACCCGCTCAGCAAGGACGAGCCCGGCAAGGACCGCACCGCCGAGAGCACCGAAGCGGCGGCCGAGAAGGGCTGACCCCCCGGCGCCCTCCCCGGGCGCACCCCGCACCACCTCCCGCGCGCCGGGCGGGCCCGCAGTCTCAGGCCCGCCCGGCGAGCGCGATCGTGCGGCGGGCGGACGCCACCACCGCCGCGTCCACGAACCTCCCGTCCGGCAGCGCCAGCGCCCCCGACTCCACCGCCGAGGCCGCGACGATCTGCTCGGCCGCCTCGATCTCCTCGGCAGTCGGCCGGTAGGCCCGCTCGATCACCTCCAGCTGGCGCGGATGGATCGCCGCCCGGCCCAGCAGCCCGAGCGCCCGCCCCCGCCGGCACGAGGCCCACAGCCCGTCCAGGTCCCGGACGTCCGGGAACACCGACTGGACCGGTGGCGGAAGAGCCGCCGCCCGGGCCGCCACCACGACCCGGCTGCGCGGCCAGTCGAGCCCGGCGTCCTCCCGTACGCCCAGGTCGGCCCGCAGGTCCGCCTCGCCCAGGGCGATGCCCCGTACGGCGTGATGGGCCGAGGCGATCGAGTACGCGTGTTCGATCGCCAGCGCCGACTCCAGCAGCGGATACAGCGGTACGCCCGGGGCCACCGCCGCCACATGGTGCACCGAGACCGCATGGGTGATCTTCGGCAGCCGGAACGCCGCCAGACCCGGCAGCCCCGCCAGCGCCCGGACGTCGTCCTCGCCGTGCACCCGGACATGGACCGGTACGGCGTCGGTGGCGGCGGTCACCTGGTCGCCGAGGAGTTCGGCGGTGGCCGAGCGCGCGTACTCCTTGCGGTCCGGGGCGACGGCGTCCTCCAGGTCGACGATCACCACGTCCGCCCCCGAGCCGAGCGCCTTGGCTACCACCTCCGGCCGGTCCCCGGGGACGTACAGCCAGGTCAGCGGCGGCCGGCCCAGGTCGTCGTCCTGCGGGTCCTCCGGCAGTGGCGGGACCGGCAGCGCACGGCCCGTCACAGCGCCCCCTGGTCCCGCAGTGCCGCGATCCGGGTCTCCGAGAGCCCGAGCCCGGCCAGGATCTCGTCGGTGTCCGCGCCGTGCGGGCGGCCCGCCCACCGGATTCCGCCGGGGGTCTCCGAGAGCCGGAAGAGGACGTTCTGCATCCGCAGCGGCCCCAGCTCCGGGTCGTCGACCTCGGCGATGGTGCCCAGCGCCCGGTACTGCGGGTCCTCCATCACCTCTCGTACGTCATGGATCGGCGCGACGGCCGCCTCCGCCTTCTCGAAGCCGTTGAGCACCTCCTCGCGGCTGTGCCGGGAGATCCAGTGGCCGACCGCCCCGTCCAGCTCCTCGGTGTGCTCGGCCCGGGTGGTGCCCGCGCCGAACCAGGGCTCGTCGATCAGGTCCGGGCGGCCCACCAGCCGCATCACCCTCTCGGCGACGGACTGGGCGGAGGTGGAGACCGCGACCCAGTGGCCGTCGGCGGTGCGGTAGGTGTTGCGCGGGGCGTTGTTGCGGGAGCGGTTGCCGGTGCGCGGCTGGACGTAGCCGAGCTGGTCGTACCAGAGCGGCTGCGGGCCCAGCACGGTCAGGATCGGCTCGATGATCGCCAGGTCCACCACCTGCCCCTCGCCCGTCTTCTCCCGCCCGGCGAGCGCCGCCATCACCGCGTACGCCGTCGCCAGCGCCGCGATGGAGTCGGCGAGCCCGAACGGCGGCAGCGTCGGCGGCCCGTCCGGCTCCCCGGTGATCGCCGCGAACCCGCTCATCGCCTCGGCCAGCGTTCCGAAGCCGGGGCGGTGCGCGTACGGCCCGAACTGGCCGAAGCCGGTGACCCGGGCCAGGACGAGACGCGGGTTCACCGCGTGCAGCTCCTCGGGGCCGAGCCCCCAGCGCTCCAGCGTCCCCGGCCGGAAGTTCTCGACGATCACATCGGTCTCGGCGGCCAGGCGCAGCAGCACGTCCCGGCCGCCGGGCGCGGACAGATCCAGCGTCAGGGTGCGCTTGTTGCGGCCCAGCAGCTTCCACCACAGGCCCACCCCGTCCCTGGCGGGCCCGTGCCCGCGCGAGGGGTCCGGCTTACGGGGGTGCTCGACCTTGATCACATCGGCGCCGAAGTCCCCGAGCATGGTGGCCGCGAGCGGTCCGGCGAAGATGGTGGCGAGGTCGATGACCTTCAGCCCGGTCAGGGGTCCTGCTGCGGTGGTGCTCATGAGGCCTCGATCTCGCCGCGGTACGGCATGGACGTGGACGCGCCGGGCTTCTGTACGCAGAGCGCGGCGGCGGCGGAGGCGAACGCCACGGCCTCGGCCACCGGCCGCCCCTCGCCGAGCGCCACGGCCAGCGCGCCGACGAAGGTGTCCCCGGCCCCGGTCGTGTCGACGGCGGTCACCGAGGGCGCCTCGAAGAGCACCGGCTCGCCGCCCCGGGCCGCGTACAGGCAGCCCTTCGCGCCCAGCGTGACGATGACCTCGGGCACCCGGCGCAGCAGGATCTGGGCGGCGGCGTGCGGGTCGGCCTGCCCGGACAACTCCGCGGCCTCGTGCTCGTTGGGGACCAACAGGTCGATGTGGTCGAGGAGTTCGTCGGGAAGGGGCTGCACCGGAGCCGGGGTGAGGATGGTCCGCACGCCCTGCGCCCGGGCCGCGCGGGCGCCCTCGACGACGGCGGACAGGGGGAGTTCGAGCTGCATGAGGAGGATCTCGGACGCGGCGATCGCCGCGATCTCCCCGGGACCGAGCGCGGTCACGACGCCGTTCGCCCCCGGGACCACCACGATCGCGTTGGCCCCGGAGTCGTCGACCACGATGTGCGCGGTGCCGCTGGGCCCTTCGGCGGTGTGCAGGAGGTCGGTGTCCACCCCCGCGTGTTCGAGGCCGTCGCGCAGTCGCGCCCCGTACACGTCGTCGCCGACCGCGCCGATCATCATTACCTCCCCGCCCGCGCGGGCGGCGGCGACGGCCTGGTTGGCGCCCTTGCCGCCGGGGACCGTCCGGAACTCCCGTCCGGTGACGGTCTCGCCGAGCCCCGGAGCGCGGGCCGTGTAGGCGACGAGGTCCATATTGGTGCTGCCGAGCACCGCGATGCGGGTCATGGGCGCAGAGCCTCCTGGTGGGTCAGTGCGGCGAGGGTGTCGAAGCCGACCTGGTCGAAGCCGGGTACGGAGGTGGCGAGCCGGTTCTTCAGCGGAGCCGTCCAGTGCGCGGGCAGGGCGTCCGGCCCGCCCGCCAGCAGTCCGGCGAGCGATCCGGCGGTGGCCCCGTTGGAGTCGGTGTCCCAGCCGCCGGATACCGCGTTGCCGATCGACCGGGTGAAGTCGCCGCCTGCGTGGGTGAGGGCGGCGGCGAGCAGCGCGGCGTTGGGCAGCACGTGCACCCAGTGGTGGGTGTCGGCGTAGACGGCGTGCAGCCGGTCCACGACGGCGTCGAACTCTCCTTCCGTGCGTGCTGTTTCGATGCCGAGGCGGACGGCGCGGGCGTAGCGCGAGTGCGGCGGCACCACGCGTAGCCCGGCCGCCAGGCAGCCGTGCACATCGCTCTCGCCCCCGGCGGCCACGGCGAGCGCGGCGGCGGTGAACATCGCCCCGTACACCCCGTTGCCGGTGTGGGTGAGGACCGCGTCGCGGTGGGCCTGGGCGGCGGCCCCGGCCGGGTCGCCGGGGTGCGTCCAGCCGTGCACGTCGGCCCGGATCTGCGCGCCGATCCACTCCCGGAACGGGTTGCGGCGGCGGGCGGTCCCCGGGGGTTCGACGCCCGCCAGGAGGTTGCCGTACGCGATGCGCTCGGCGGTGAAGGTGCGCCCGGCGGGGAGTTCGTCGAGCCAGAGCCGGGCCAGGTCGGCGGTGGTGAAGGTTCGGCCGTGCCGCTGCAGCAACAGCAGGGTGAGGAGCGGGTAGTTGAGGTCGTCGTCCTCCGGCATGCCGTCGATGTTCTCGGCCAGGGACGTGGGGGCCGAGCGGCGGTTCCAGGGGTGGGCGGTGAGCAGCTCGGCGGGCACGCCGTGTTCGGTGAACCAGGTGGTGAGGGGCCAGTTTCCGGTGGCGCGGGCGAGCGCGCGGATGCCGGTCAGCGGCAGCTTCTCGACCGGCTTGCCGAGCAGGCAGCCGACCGCCCGGCCGAGCCAGGCGGCGTGCAGGCGGCTGCGGTCGACGGCGGGCGCGGCCTCGGGCGGTCCCGGCCAGTGCGGGCAGGCGGCCACGATCGCGTCCAGGTCGGTCGGCTCGTCGGCCGCCAACGGTGACTCCAACAGGGCCAGTTCGTCGAGGAGTTGCGTGGCGAGTTCGCGCAGCCGGGGCAGTGCGGGCGGCTCGGAGGCGCCCGCACGGTCCGGGGCGGGGGTGCCCCCGGCTCCGTGCCACCGCTCCTCGATCTCCCGCACGTCCCGGCCGTCCTGCGCGGCCTGCCGCAGCTCGTGCCCGACCAGGTCCTCGGGCTGCACCCAGGTGAGGCGGACGGGCCGGTGGGTGCTCACCGCTCACCGGCCAGCGCGATGAACGCCTCCTCGTGGGCCGCGCGCCGCTCCA
Source organism: Streptomyces durocortorensis (assembly GCF_016901035.1). Lineage (GTDB taxonomy): Bacteria > Actinomycetota > Actinomycetes > Streptomycetales > Streptomycetaceae > Streptomyces > Streptomyces durocortorensis. Next base: position 2,275 of record NZ_JAFEUF010000201.1, on the reverse strand, counting down.
GGTCCCGGGCGAAGACCTCCCGGGCCACCTGGGTCAGCGCCCGGGCCGGGGCGTGCAGATCCAGGCGGCTCGCCTCCGCGACCGTGGTCGCCCAGTCGGCCGGGGCCTCGCCGCCCAGTGCGCCCACGATGGCCCCGCTCATCGTGGCGATGGAGTCGCAGTCGCGGCCGTAGTTCACCGAACCCAGCACCGTACGCCGGTAGTCGCCGCCCCCGACCAGCAACATTCCCAGGGCGACGGGCAGTTCCTCGATGGCGTGCAGCCGGGAGGGGCGGCGGGCGCCGAGCGCGGGGGAGCGGTAGTCGGGGCCGACCGTGTCGAAGGGCTCCACGGCCGCACGCAGCGGCGCGAGCGCGGACTCGAAGTCGTCGTGGTGCAAGCCGACTTCGCAGACCGCCTCGATCGCGGAGCGGGTGCCGTCCTTCGCCAGGGCGAGGGCGGCGTCGACCACCGTGGCGGGGGTGGCCCCCGGGCGGCAGGCGGCGGCGACGGCGGCCGCGAAGACCCCGGCGGCCTCCCGTCCGTACGAGGACTGGTGCGGGGCCGCGACCTCCAGCGCCTCGGCGTACGCGGCCTCCGGGTGACCGGCGTTGACCAGGCCGACCGGGGCCATGTACATCGCCGCCCCGCAGTTGACGATGTTGCCCGCACCGGCCTCGCGCGGGTCGATGTGCCCGTAGTGCAGCCGGGCCACGATCCACTTCTCCGCCAGGAAGATCCGCTGGAGGGGGAGCGCCTCGGCCTCCAGCTCCGGGATCCAGCGGGGCGAGAGCAGATCCGGGACGAGATGGTCGGCGACGGCGTAGGCGTCGAGGTGGTCGCGGACCTTCTCGTAGACGCGGATCAGCGCGTGGGTCATCAAGGTGTCGTCGGTGACGTGCCCGTCGCCCTTGTGGTACGGCGCGATGGGACGGGCGGTGCGCCAGTCCTCGCCGTACCAGGGGCCGACGATCCCGGTGACCCGGCCGCCGTGGCGCTCGGCGATCTGCTCGGGGGTCCAGCCCTCGACCGGGCCGCCGAGCGCGTCGCCGACGGCGGCTCCGACGAGGGCCCGGGTGATCCGGTCATCGAGTCCGGGTGTGGTGGGGGAGGCCTGCGGCGTCGAGGCGGCGGGAGCTGTGGCCGTTGTGGGCGTCATGCCGGAATTGTCCACCCGGGAGGGCCGGTTCCGTGGCTGCCAGCAGCCCGGCGAGTTCGATCAGGTCCGTGCCCGCGAGCCGGGGCAGCGCACAGCCCGCCAGTGTGCGGCAGGCCTCGCGCCAGCCCGCCGGTACGGCGGTGATCGAGCCGATCGCCCCGGTCAGCGCCCCGGCCAGGGCGGGTGCGGAGTCCGCGACCCGGGAGAGGCAGGTTGCGGCCGGGATCGCCTGGGCGATCTCGCCCCGGGCGGCGGTGGTGAGGGCGAGGGCGACGGGGACGGTCTCGGCGGCCGCGATCCCGTAGCTGTAGACGTGGTCGACGATCTGGTGTTCCAAAACCGGGACCAGGGCGAACGCCCCGGCGGGCTCGTCCGCGAACTCCCGGGCCAGACGGACCGCGTGCACGGCGTTGCGGGCGATCTCGGTGCCGTCGGGGAGCCGGTCGAGGGCGGCGTTCACCACGGTGTCGACGTCCGCCCCGGTCAGCGCCACGGCGATCGCGGCGGCCACGGCCCGGGCGCCGTGCACCCCGTCGCCGTCCTGGGTGTAGCGGGCGTCGAACTCCGCGAGCGCCGCCGCCTCCTCCGGGTCGCCCGGGTGGACCACGGCGAGCACGGCGGCCCGGACGCAGGCGGCGTCGTCGAAGTAGTGCGGGTTGTCGTGCCCGGTGGCGGGCGGCCGGAGCCCGGCGGCCAGGTTGCCGAGCCCGGCCCGCACCGAGATCCGGGCCCGCAGCGGGAGGACTGCCGCCTCGACCTCGGGGGCTCGGGCGCTGGCGGCGGCGACGGTGGCGGCGAGCGCGTTCCAGGCCCGGTCGACCGCGTCCCGCATCCGGCGGCCGGGGGCCAGACCCACCGCGTCGTCGGCCGCCGCCAGCACCGTACGGGCGGCGAACGCGGCCCACTCGGCGTCGTCGGACGGGCCGAGCCGCAGCGGCTCGGGCGGCTGGTTGAGGGCGATGGGCACCGGGAGCGTGGTGGTGGCGTTCTGCTCGGCGAAGGTGTCCAGCTCCCGGGTGAGCCGCCGGGTCCACTCGGGCATCCGGGCCGCCCGGTGCCGGGCTGCGGGCCACCCGGCGGCGTCGCCGGACGCGAGCCCGAGCAGCAGCCCCTCGATCCGGGCGCGGCGGGAGGGGG
>NZ_JAFEUF010000200.1 GCF_016901035.1 Streptomyces durocortorensis | reverse complement strand
CCCCGCGCCGCGCTGAGCGCGCTGGAGTCCAGCCGGGTGCGCGATGTGCACATCGTGGGCCGCCGGGGCCGTGCGCCGGATCCGGCTGCGGTTCTTCCTGCGGCCGGTGGAGCTGCTGGAGCGCGGCGGGCGGGTCGCCGGGGTGCGGTTCGCCCGGACCGCTCCCGACGGGGCCGGCGGGGTACGGGACACCGGTCGTTACGAGGACGTCGAGGCGCAGCTCGTCCTGCGGGCGGTCGGCTATCGCGGGGTGGAGCTGCCGGGGCTGCCCTTCGACCCGGTATGCGGAACGGTGCCCCATGCGGCGGGCCGGGTGCTGCGGGGCGGGGTGCCGTCGCCGGGTGAGTACGTGGCGGGGTGGATCAAGCGGGGGCCGACCGGGGTGATCGGCTCGAACCGCTCCTGCGCCAAGGAGACGGTGGCCTCGCTCCTGGCGGACGCGGCCGCGCTGACGCGGCGTGCGGTGGCGGACGATCCGCTGGCCGTGTTGCGGGAGTGGGGGCTGCGGCCGGTGGAGTGGGCCGGCAGGCTGTCGATCGAGCGCGCGGAGGCGGAGCTGGGCCGTTCGCTGGGGCGCGGCCCGGTGAAGATCCCGGACTGGGCGGGGCTGCTGGCGGCGGCCCGGGACGAGAACGCCTGAGCGGCCCGGCACTGTGACTCCCGGGTCGCCGTTCCCGCCCTGTCACGCCCGGGTCACCACTCCCGCGCCGTCACTCTCGTGTCACCACTTCCGCGCCGTCACTCCCGCGCCGTCATTCGCGGGTCGCCACCACCAGGCGGGCGCGGGGGCTGCCGTCGGGGCGCGAGCCCAGTTCGGTCAGCGGCACGAGCCGCACGGCGAATCCGGCCCGCGTCAGGTCCTCCAGCACATCGCCGAGCCGGAACGTGCGGTAGTACATGACGAACTGCGGGCGCCACAGGGCGTTGCGCACCCGCATCGCCGCGTCGAAGCCGAGCAGCGACCAGTAGGCGCGCGATCCCACCGGGGGCGGTGCGCCGATCGGGAAGACGAACTGTCCGCCCGGCCGGAGCGATCCGTGCACCTCGGCGAAGAGGCCGAGGCGTTCAGCGGGCAGGAAGTGGCCGAACGCGCCGAAGCTCAGGGCGAGGTCGAAGACCGGCGCGAAGGGCAGGGAGCGGGCGTCGGCCCGTACCCAGTGGGCCGCCGGCCCCTCTCCCCCGGGCGGGAAGGCGGCCCGGGCCTCGTCGAGCATGCCCGCGCTGAAGTCGACCCCGACCGCCCGCTCTTGGCACAGCTTTCGGAGCACGCCGACGCCCGCGCCCGTCCCGCAGCAGACGTCGAGCCCGGTGCCGAAGGGGCCGAGTTCGCCCACCGCCCGGGTGACGGCGTCGAGGACGCGGTCCGGGGTGCGGTAGGGCGTGTGGTCGAACTTCGGGGCGAGGAGGTCGTAGCCGCGCTCGATCGACGAGAGCGCCTGGACGGCCAGTTCGCGCACTGTGGGGCCCTGTTCGGTAGACATCACGGCCACCCTACCGACGCGGCGGGCTCACTGCGGCAGCCAACGGGTGCGGCGGCCGCGGGGAGCACGGTCGAGGCGTCAACTGCCTTCGGGAAGCCGGCGCTTCAGGGTGATGGCGGCGTCGGCGGCGTACGCCTGGGTCCAGCTGCGGCCGGCACCCGACTTCCAGGTGACGTGGACCGTGGAGCCGTCCGTCCGTGCGCTCTCCACGGTCATGGCCCGGTCTCCGTCGCGCACGTCGCCGCGGCGCAGTTCGCCCGCCTCGACCGTGACGGGGCGCTCCGCCGGCGCGTTCTCGGTCTCCTCGGCCGCCCGGAGGAGCACGGCGGCCAGCTCGCGGGCCGCCTCGGGGGTGCAGGACCAGACGAGCTCGCCCGCCGGGGGCGAGAGCCGGATGCCGATACGGGGAGCCGGAGCGGGACGGTCGGGGGCGGGATCGTCCCCGGTGGCCCGGGCGGGCCCGCCCTCGATGACCGTAACGGGCGCGTGTTCGCCCGCGGTGACCATGACGTGCTCGCCCGCGGTGACCGTGATCGGCACCGGGTGGCCGCCGGCGTCCGTGATCCCGATCCGGATCCCGATCCCGCTGCTCATCGTCGTCTCTCCTCGGTTTCCCTGGCCTCGGGCGCCCCCGGGGCCAGGTCTCAGCCCCGGGCCTTTGTACGGCCTCCGTACGGCGTCCATGCGGCCCTCTCCGGCCTCCACCAGCATGTCAGCATCCGGCGGCGGGGTGTACGGGCGGGCCCGCCGTCCGCCGGGGCGGTCCGGCGGGGCCGGTTCAGGTCCGGCGGGGCCGGTTCAGGTCCGGCGGGGCCGGTTCAGGTCCGGCGGGGCCGGTTCAGGTCCGGTAGACGTCCAGGCGGCCGCACATGCCGAACCTGCCGTGCGCGGAGGGCCGTTCGGCGTGCACGCGGGCGTCGGCGAGGTGGCCCGCCTCGCCCCGGTCCAACGCGTCGAGCTGGTCGGCGGTGGCGGGGGGCGCCGTGGCGGCCCCTTTCTCCCAGCGGGCGCGCCACTCGGCCGCACGGGGGCGGACGAGCGCGGCGGCGGCACGGTGGAACGCGGCCAGCGGTTCCGGGTCGCCCTTCTCCAGGGCCTCGCGCAGGGCGAGGAACCCCTCCACGGCGAGGTCGCGTCGGGCCCGCGCCGCCCGCTCCTGCACGGCCTCCTCGGCGTCCACCGGCAGGGCCACCGCCGCGCGGTAGGCGTCCGGGTCCGTGAGTCGGCCTGGCGGCAGGGTGAGCACGGCGTCGCCCGCCTCGGGCAGCCCGCTGTTCTGCATGAGCACGATGAGGCGCAGCCCGTCCTCGTTGACCAGGCGGTGGACGGTGCCCGGAGTGAACCAGACCAGCGCGCCGGACGTCAGCGGGGTCTCCCGGAAGCCCTCGGCCGTGAGGGTCTGCACAGAACCGCTGCCGCCGACCACGACGTACCCCTCCGAGCAGGTCAGATGCAGATGCGGGGTGCCTCCGCGCAGCCCGTCTGCGGAGGGCCAGTCGTAGACGCTCAGGTGCGAGACGGCGACGGCGCCGGGCAGTCCTTCGAAGGTCACCACAGGGGCTCCTGAGTCTCGGTGGCACGGGACCTGAAGAGCCTCCCGCGCAAGCGCTTTCTACGGCTGTCGAACGCTAGGGCCGCCGCCGGACACCGGTCAAGGGAACCGCGCACGCCGGGCCGCACCACCGGGGCGGCGGGCGTGTGCGCGGGCCACTGTCAGTGGTCGGGTGCAGACTGGCACTGTTCCGGCACAACGGCGTATCGGGAGGTTCAGGACCATGACCGATGTCTTGCTCACCGCAGGCACCCGCAAGGGTCTCTTCATCGGCCGCAGACGCGGCGGGACCTGGGAGATCACGGGCCCGCACTTCAACGCGCAGGCGATCTACTCGGTCGCCGTGGACACCCGGGGGGACACCCCGAGAATCCTGGTCGGCGGGGACAGCGCCCACTGGGGGCCGTCGGTCTTCCACTCCGACGATCTGGGCGAGACCTGGGTCGAGCCGCGACAGCCGGCGGTGAAGTTCCCCAAGTCCACCGGTGCGTCGCTGGAGCGCGTCTGGCAGCTGCACCCGGCGGGACCGGAGGCGCCGGACGTGGTCTACGCGGGCACGGAGCCGGCCGCGCTGTTCCGTTCCGAGGACCGGGGCGAGTCGTTCGAGCTGGTGCGTCCGCTCTGGGAGCACCCGACCCGCTCGCGGTGGGAGCCGGGCGGCGGCGGCGAGGGGCTGCACACCGTCCTGACCGACTCGCGGGACGCCAAGGCCGTGACCGTCGCCGTGTCGACGGCGGGGGTGTTCCGGACCAAGGACGGCGGGGCGAGCTGGGAGCCGTCGAACAAGGGCGTCTCGGCAGTCTTCCTCCCGGACCCGGACCCGGAGTTCGGGCAGTGCGTCCACAAGGTCACCCGGGACGCGGCCGACCCGGACCGGCTCTATCTGCAGAACCACTGGGGCGTGTTCCGCAGCGACGACGCCGGCGACCACTGGAGCGACATCGGCGCGGGCCTGCCCTCCGACTTCGGGTTCGCCGCCGCCGCGCACCCGCACCGCGGCGACACGGCGTACGTCTTCCCGATCAACGCGGACGCCGACCGGGTGCCGGCGGAGCACCGCTGCCGGGTGTTCCGTACGACCGACGCGGGGCGCACCTGGGAACCGCTCACCCAGGGCCTGCCGGACGGGGAGCATTACGGGACGGTGCTGCGGGACGCCCTGTGCACCGACGACGCGGATCCCGCCGGGGTCTACTTCGGCAACCGCAACGGCGAGTTGTACGCCAGCGCGGACGACGGGGACAGCTGGCAGCAGCTCGCCGCACATCTGCCGGACGTCCTGTGCGTACGGGCGGTGGCGCTCGGCTGACGGGCGGCCGGCCTGAGCACCGACGGCAGTTGATCGGAGTGGTCGTATCAGCAGTAGAGTGCGGGCCGTGGCAGCACGACCGTTGAAAGAGATCATCGAGCCGGGGTGGGCCGACGCCCTCGAACCCGTCGCCGAACGCATCGCCGCTATGGGCGACTTCCTCCGCGCGGAGATCGCCGCGGGCCGTACGTACCTGCCCTCCGGGGCCCATGTACTGCGGGCGTTCCAGCAGCCGTTCGAGGAGGTGAGAGTGCTGGTGGTCGGCCAGGATCCGTATCCCACCCCGGGACACGCGATCGGGCTGAGCTTCGCGGTGGCCCCCGACGTACGGCCGCTGCCGGGCAGTCTGGAGAACATCTTCCGGGAGCTGCACGGGGATCTGGGGCTGCCCAGGCCGTCCAACGGCGATCTCACGCCGTGGACGCAGCAGGGGGTGCTGCTGCTGAACAGGGCGCTGACCACCGCGCCTCGGCGGGCCGGCGGGCACCGGGGCAAGGGCTGGGAAGAGGTGACCGAGCAGGCCATCAGGGCGCTGGTGGCCCGCGGCACCCCGCTGGTGTCGGTCCTGTGGGGACGCGACGCCCGCAATCTGCGCCCGCTGCTGGGCGACTCCCCCGCGATCGAGTCCTCGCACCCCTCCCCCCGGTCGGCCGACGCGGGCTTCTTCGGCTCGCGGCCGTTCAGCCGTGTCAACGAACTGCTGGAGCGTCAGGGGGCGCAGCCGGTGGACTGGCGGCTGCCGTGACGCACCCCCCGGCAGGGCCGGCCCCGGCCGGACCCGGCGCGTTCGTCCTCGGGGTCGACTCCGGGGGCTCCGGGCTGCGGGTGGCGCTGGGCCGGGTGGGGCTGTCCGGGCCGCTGTCGACGACCGTCTGCGCCGAGCCGGTGCGGACGGGGCCGGGCGGCATCGACGCCGGGCACCTGCTGGACCAGCTGCTGCCCGCCGCCCGGGAGTTGCTGGAGCGCGCGGCCGCGTCCGACGACGCGGCGACCGGCGCAGTCAGGACCAGCACAGCCACGAGGGGCGATATCGCGGCACTGGCGATCGGGGCCGCCGGCATGGCCACGCTGGGTGAGCGGTTGCGGGCGGAGCTGCCCGGCGCGCTCGCGGACGCGCTGGGGGTACGCCGGGTGGCGCTGGCCGCCGACGCGGTGACGGCCTACGCGGGCGCGGTGGGACAGCGTCCCGGTGCGGTCGTCGCGGGCGGCACGGGCATGATCGCCCTCGGTACGGACCTGAAGGAGTGGCACAGGGCCGACGGGTGGGGTCATCTTCTGGGTGACAGCGGCGGCGGTGCGTGGATCGGCCGGGCCGGGCTGGACGCGGCGATGCGCGCCCATGACGGGCGGCGTGGCGGTTCCGCCGCACTGCTGGACCGGCTGCGGGCGGTGTTCGGACCGGCCGAGGAGCTGCCGGGGCTGCTCTATCCGCGGACCGACCGGCCGGCCGTGCTGGCCTCGTTCGCCCCGGAGGTGGCGGCGTGCGCCGGAGCGGATCCGGTCGCCGCGGGCATTCTTCGACAGGCCGCCGGCCATATCGCCGAGGCGGCGGCGGCCGTGTGCCCGCCGCCCGCCGGGACGGGCGGCGAGGGCAGCGAGGGTGACGGAGGCGACCCAGGCGACGAAAGCGGCGAGGTCGGCGAAGTGGCGCTGACCGGGGGCCTGTTCAGGATGGGCGAGCCGCTGGTCGCGCCCCTGCGCGAGGAGTTGGCGCGGCTACTGCCGGGGGCCCGGGTGACCGCGGCGACGGGCGATCCGCTGACGGGCGCACTCCGGATCGCACGTGCCCTGGCGGCCGGGGACCTGCGTCTGCCGCGTCACCCGACGATGTTGTTCGTGCCCTCGGAGCGCGGACCCGGAGAGCACGGCGGAACGGCGGTGCGCGGCGAGCCCCGGACGGGGTGAGAAGTCAGCGTGACGGCGCGGAGACGGACGGGAAACCGGGGGAACGGCGAGCCGGCAACCGGCCGACAGACAGGGACACTCCGGCGGTACATCACTCATCGGACATAAGCGGATAGTTAACGCTCGACCGGACCCTCCCCGAACAGAGGGGCAGGCAAAACCAGTAGCATGCGGCGCCATGAGCACCCCCACTGGGCCCGCTTCCGGCCTGCCTGTACGAATGCCGCGACCTCGCCAGTCCGGACGGCACCGCCGCCCGGAGCCCGTGGTCGCACCTGAGGGCGCTGCCGCGCTCGTTCTCGCCGTTCCCGGTACGCCTTCCCCGGCCACGCGCAGCCTGGCCGAGGAGGTCATCAGCATCGCCCGTTCCGAGCTGCCCGGCCTCAACGCCCGGATCGGCTATCTCGACGGGGACGATGCCGAGTACCCGACCCTTGCCACCGTTCTCGCCCACAACGCCGCCGAGCGCGTCGCGCGCTTCGAGCAGGCCGTGGCCGCCGGCCGTGAGGTCGCCGAGCCCACGGGTCCGTCCGCCGTCGTGGTCCCGCTGCTCGCGGGGCCCGACAGCGCGCTGATCCGGCGGATACGGCAGGCCGTGATGGACAGCGGTACGCAGGCCGAGCTGACCGATGTGCTCGGCCCGCACCCGCTGCTCGCCGAGGCCCTGCACGTACGGCTGTCGGAGGCCGGTCTCGCGCGCGCCGACCGCGCCAGGCTGTTCACCGTCGCCACCGCCGCCGACGGCATCGTGCTGGCCACCGTGGGCGGCGAGGAGGCCGTGCAGGCCGCCGGGATCACCGGCATGCTGCTGGCCGCCCGGCTCGCCGTGCCGGTGATGGCGGCCGCGCTGGACGTGGAGGGCTCGGTCGCGTCGATCGCGCAGCAGCTGCAGGGCTCCGGCTCCGCGCAGCTGGCACTGGCGCCGTACCTGGTGGGCCCGGAGGTCGACCCCGGCCTGCTGGACGCCGCCGCGAAGGAGGCGGGCTGCGCGACGGCCGAGCCGCTGGGCGCCTACCCGGCGATCGGCAAGCTCGTGCTGTCCCTGTACGCCACGACGCTGGGCATCACGCCGGCGACGCCGCAGGGCACCCAGGGAGCTCAGACCCACTGACCGGACGCCGTCGCCCCGGGGCGGCGGCTCGGGAAGCCGGACACAGCGCGGCGGGCCCGGACCGGGGATTCTCCTCCGGTCCGGGCCCGCCGCGCTGTGTCCGGGCTTTCGTGGTCGGACGAGGGCGGCGCCGACGGTCAGGCGAAGACGACGCAGGAGGCCGCGGGGACCTCGACGGAGCCCGCGTGCCGCGGGATGCCGGTCTCGGCGTCCACGGCGAACCAGCTGACGTTCCCGGAGCGCTCATTGGCCGCGTACAGCCACTGGCCGCTCGGGTCGAGGGTGAGGTCGCGCGGCCAGCGTCCTCCGCAGCCGACCGTGGCCACCAGGGACGCCTTCTCGCCGCTCTCGTCGAGGGTGAGCACGGAGATGCTGTCGTGGCCCCGGTTGGCGGTCCACAGGAAGCGCCCGTCGCGCGCGACGACCACCTCGGACGGGTAGGTGCGCACCGCGTCGTCGGCCGGCCCGGCCCCCTCGTGCTCGGGCAGCACCGGTGTCTCGCCGAGCACGTCGAGGCGGCCCGTCATCGCGTCCCAGCGGCAGACGGTGAGGACCGGCTCCAGCTCGCCCAGGACGTAGGCGGGAGCGCCCGAGGGGTGGAAGGCCAGATGGCGCGGGCCGGTGCCCGGACGCAGGGCCGTCTCGCCGTGCAGTCGCAGGGCGCCGGTGGCGGGGTCCAGGGCGCAGACGCGTACGGAGTCGGTGCCGAGGTCCACACTGACCACCCAGTCGCCGGAGGGGTCGGCGAGCACCTGGTGGGCGTGCGGAGCTTCCTGGCGGCCGGTGTCCGGGCCGCTGCCCTCATGGCGGAGAACCGAGGCCGCCGTCCCGAGCGATCCGTCGGCGTCCACCGGCAGGGCGGTGACGCTGCCGGAGGTGTAGTTGGCGGTGACCAGGTGGTTCGCGGCGAGCGCGAGGTGGGTGGGCGCATCGCCCTCGACGGCCCGGACGGGGCCCAGGAGGACCGGTACGTCCTCGTCCAGGGCGAAGGCGGCGGCGACGCCGGGGGCGCTCTCGCCGACCGCGTACAGGACCGTGCCGTCCGCTCGGGGGCCGACCGCGAGGAACGAGGGGTCGGGCACGGCGTCCGTGGATCCGAGCACGGTCAGCGCGCCGGTGTCCCGGTCCACGGCGGCGGCGGTGATGCCGCGCCCGCCCGCCGAGGTGAACGACCCAATGAATGCCCGCCCGGCACTGTTGCCGATCATCGCGCTACCCCTCTTCACCGTCGCCGCGATCTTCACGGCCGACGGTAGCAGGGAGCCCGCCGCGGTCCAGACCAATGTGGCCGGAAAGGATCGGACAGTGCGGGGACACGGGGCGGCGCAGCCCTCGGGGGACGGTCAGGCACCGCCTCAGGGGAAGGTCAGGCCGGCTCGGGCGCCATGGCCGGAGTCCGGCCGCCCCGGCCCTGGAGCGGTGCCGCCAGTGCGGCGAGTGCGCGCTCCAGGCCGTGCAGGTGGGCGAGGGCGGGGTCGACGACGGCCCCGGGAAGCTCGGGCAGATGGAAGCCGCGGGAGCCCTCGGGTGCGGTGAGCGCCTCGACGGCCGCCTCGACGCGGGAGCAGGCGGCCGAGAGCCGTGAGTCGTGCGAGGCGTCCGGGTCGGCGGCGATGGAGGCCAGGCCCCGGACCTCCCGTACGCAGTCGTCCAGCAGCGCGAGCACCTGCCGGGCCCGTGCCTTGCGGGCCGGCAGCGGGCTCAGGGGGTGCACCAGCGGGGCGAGGGAGAGGCGGACCCGGCCGAGCAGCACCTCCAGTTCGGCGACGCGGGGGCCGGGGTCGGCGATCGTCGAGCCGGCGAGCCGGTCGGCGGCCTCGGCCGTGCAGGCGTGCACGCACCGCAGCGCCTTCTGGATCCACGCGTCGGTGATGGCGTGGGTGGTGACGGGGAGCACCAGCAGGACGGCGAGCACCGCGCCGAGCGCGCCTACGGCGGTCTCCGCGACGCGCAGCCAGAGCAGGGCGGCGTCCAGGACGCCCAGCACGCCGTAGAGCATGCCGACCATCACCGTCACGAAGAACATCATCCAGCTGTACGAGACCGCTGCCGTGTAGAAGATGCCGAAGACGCTGACCGCGACGATGGCGGCGGTCGGGGCTCCCGCGCCGTCGAGCGGGATGGCCACGGCGAAGCCCGCGACGATGCCGATCACGGTCCCCAGGACCCGCCGGAATCCGCGTACGAGCGTCTCGCCGCGCGAGGTGGTGTTGACGAAGACCCACCAGGTGGCGCCCACGGCCCAGTACCACCGCTGGTCGGACAGGAGCTGCCCCAGGCCGAGCGCGAAGGCCCCGCCCAGGGTGGCCTGGACGGCCTGCCGGGTGGTGACGCGGATCCGGCCCCCGCCCTCCGGCGGAGCGGGCGCGGGCACGACGGGGAGCCGCCGCTCGTAGCACCACAGGCCGAAACGGACGGCGGAGGAGGCGCACAGGGACAGCACCACGGCGACGTACAGCTCGGGCAGCTGTCCGGGCACGGTGTGCAGGAACTGGGCGGCGAAGAACGTCATGAACGCGAAGACGCCCAGCGCGTGCCCGCGCGGCCCCCAGCGCCGGGCGTACACGCCGGCCCCCATCACGGCGAGGAAGATCAGGTCGCGGGCGAGCGGCTGGTCGTGCAGCACGGCCGCGACGGCGAGGACGGGCAGACCGACGACGGGGAGCAGGGCGGTGGTGACCGCCTGCCCGCGCACCGTCGGGTCGGTCACGGTGAAGAGGGCGAGCAGGGCCGCGAGGCCGCCGGTGATGGCCGCCTCGAGGGAGTGCCCGGCGAGGCCGCACAGCGCGACCGCGAGGCTGATGCCGAGCACGGCCCGGCCTGCGAAGCGCAGCCGTACCCGCCCCGGGTCCGGCGCCACGAACACCCTCTTCAGCACACTTCCACCCCTTCCGCGTCTCCGCGGGACTCGCATGAAAAAGGCGCCGCGGAAGTCCGCAGCGCCATCGACGCCTCCATTGCAGCACCCGTCTGGCTCTTGGATCAAATCGGAAGGAATACCCTGTACCGATGGCCCAGTGAAATGGTCGATGATTCGGCCACCAGCGTGCCAACGGACCACCTCGGGGATGAGTACGGGTACTCATCCCCGGAGAGCCTCCCCGGCGCAGGATCCCGACATGGACATGAACATGGGTACGCGCACGGCCGGAATCGGGCGGCGGCGCGAACCGCGTACCGGCACGGCGAACCTTCTGGTGTTCCTGGGCGTCCTACCGCTCGACATCCTGGTGGGCGGTTACGCCTGGCTGGCCGTCGGCATGGAGGGCTGGGCCGCGGCACACAACGGTGAGGACGCCGTTCTCCCGGTGACGGAGCTGCTGTGGAGCGGAGGCATGCCGGCCTCGATCGGGCTGGCGCTGTGCTGGGGGCGGTTCTGGGCGGCCGCCGTGGCCCAGTTCGCGCTGACGGCGGTCGTGATGGCCGTGCTGTCGTCGTCCTACGGGTGACGGGCGACGGGTGACGGGTGTCGGGGGGCTAAGGGGAACGGGTGGTGCGCCTGCCGCCGCCTCGACGGCCCGAGGCGGCCCCGTGCCCTGGGTACAGTCGGGGCCGGACAGGACGGCTCGGAAGGAGATCGGCGGATCATGGCGGTGGACGCTCTCGACACCCGGATCCTGCGCCTGCTCATCGAGCAGCCGCGCACCAGCGTCCGGGAGTACGCACGCATCCTCGGCGTGGCCCGCGGCACCCTGCAGGCCCGGCTCGACCGGCTGGAGCGCGACGGTGTGATCACCGGCACCGGGCCGGCCCTCTCCCCGGCCGCGCTCGGCCACCCCGTGCTCGCCTTCGTCCACCTGGAGGTGACCCAGGGGCACCTGGTGGAGGTGGGCGACGCCCTGGCAGCCGTGCCCGAGATCATCGAGGCGTTCTCGACGACGGGCGGCGGCGATCTGCTGACCCGCGTCGTCGCCCGGGACAACGGGCACCTGGAGGACGTGATCCAGCGGCTGATCCAACTGCCGGGGGTCGTCAGGACGCGGACCGATGTGGCGCTGCGCGAGCGGGTGGCGCACCGGGTGCTGCCGCTGGTGGAGGCCGTGGGGCGCGCGGCGGGCGACCGGGACCGGCCGGACGCCGGGACCGGCCGGGGGTGACCGGACCCGGCGGTCCGCGCTGCGGCATGCTGGAGCCATGACCTCCCACCCCGTCACCGCGTCCGGGTTCCACGTGATCTTCGACCTGGACGGGACGCTGGTGGACAGCGAGCCGAACTACTACGAGGCGGGGCGCCGGCTGCTCGCCCGGTACGGGGTACGGGACTTCGACTGGGAGACCCACACCCGGTTCATCGGCATCGGCACCCGGGAGACGCTGACCGTCCTGCGCGCGGAGTACGGGATCGACGCCCCGGTCGACGAACTGCTCGCCGGGAAGAACGCCCTCTACCTGGAGCTCGCCGGGGCGTCGACGGAGGTCTTCCCGCAGATGCGGGTGCTCGTGGAGCGCCTGCACGCGGCCGAGGTGCCGATGGCGGTGGCCTCCGGCTCGTCCCGGGCCGCGATCGAGGCGGTGCTCGCGGTCACCGGGCTCGACGCGTACATCCCGCTGTACGTCTCCGCCGAGGAGGTCGCGCAGGGCAAGCCCGAGCCGGACGTGTTCCTGGAGACGGCACGGAGGATGGGGGCGGAGCCGGCGGACTGCGTGGTGCTGGAGGACGCCCCGGCCGGAGCGGCGGCGGCGCACGCGGCGGGCATGCGGTGCATCGCCGTCCCCTATGTGCCGGAGACCGCGTCCGACCCGGCGTTCAAGGCCGCCGACCTGCTGTTCGCGGACGGGCAGTCCGCGTTCTCGGCCGAGGCCGCGTACTGCCGGATGTCCGGCTGAGGCAGGGCCCGGCGGGCATTCCCGGCGTCGGGGCAGGCGGGGAGAGGTGCCGGGCCGTCAGCCGGGCCCGGGGAAAAGGCCGTCGGGGCATCCGGGCCCCGCCGGACCGATATCCTGATCATGTCGTTCGCCGCACCGCCCAGGACTCCGCCCAAGACCCCGGGCCCCGGGGGTCCGACAGCCGGAGCGGGCCACCATTCGAGATAGGTGTAGCAGGTGCTGGTAGCTGGTCGGTACCGATTGGTATCCCCCATCGGACGTGGCGGCATGGGCGAGGTGTGGCGCGCCACGGACGAGGTCCTGGGACGCGCCGTGGCCGTGAAGCTGCTGCTGGGGGACCAGGCGGACGCCTCGTCGACCGCCCGCTTCCGGCTGGAGGCCCAGACCGCCGCCCGGTTGAGCCACCCGCATCTGGTGGCGGTGTTCGACTTCGGCGCCTGGGAGGACCGGTTCTTCCTGGTGATGGAGCTGGTCGAGGGGCAGAGCCTCGGAGACCTGCTGGCCGCCCAGGAGCGGGTCCACCCCGAACAGGTCGCCCGGATCGCCGGTCAGGCCGCCGCCGGTCTTGCCGCCGCGCACCGCCAGGGCATCGTCCACCGCGACATCAAGCCGGGCAACCTGATGCTGGACGCGGACGGTTCGGTGAAGATCGGCGACTTCGGGATCGCCCAGTTCGTCGACGATCCCTCGACCGCGCTGACGACGGCCGGCCATATCGTCGGCACGAGCCTCTACTTGGCGCCCGAGCGTGCTCTCGGACGTACGGCGGACTCGGCGTCCGACATGTACTCGCTGGGCTGCGTCGTCTATCAACTGCTGCTCGGTCAGCCCCCGTTCAAGTCCGACACCGCCACCGCCACGCTGTACCAGCATGTCGACACCCCGCCGGTCCCGCTGCGACAGCGCGGTGTCGACATCTCCGCCGCCTTCGACTCGTATCTGCTCGGACTGCTGGCCAAACAGCCGGAGGAGCGGCCCACCGCGCAGCAGGTGTCCGACTGGTTCCGCACCGACGCCTGGCGCGGCCGGCCGGAGCCCCTCCCCCAGCAGACCCGAACGTCCCACCGGGCGTCCTCCCCCGTGGCCCCGAAGCCCTCCCCCGC
>NZ_JAFEUF010000199.1 GCF_016901035.1 Streptomyces durocortorensis | reverse complement strand
CCCGTACGCGAGCTCCGCCCCGTCCCCCCGAGCCGCCGCCCCGGCGGTCCCCGAGCAAGGAGCACCGCGATGAGTGAGCTGATCACCGCGGAACTGGTCGACCTCGATCTGTCCGCCGCAACGAAGGACGCCGCCGCAAGGTCGCTCGCCGAGCGGATGGTGGCCGCGCACCGCGTCACCGATCTCGACGGCTTCCTGGCCGACGTCGCCGCCCGTGAGGCACAGATGCCGACCGGCCTCGACGGCGGCATCGGCATCCCGCACTGCCGCAGCGAGCACGTGAACGCCCCGACGCTGGCCTTCGGGCGCAGCGCTGCGGGCATCGATTTCGGTGCGGCCGACGGTCCCGCCGACCTGATCTTCCTCATCGCCGCCCCGGCCGGGGCCGACGACGACCACCTCACCATCCTGTCGGGACTGGCCCGCCGGCTGATGGACCCGGAGTTCACCGCAGCCCTGCGCGCCGGGACGGACCCGGCGGCGGTGGCCGCGCTGATCCGGGGCGAGGAGCCGGTGGAGGAGCCCGCACCCGAGGCAGAGGGCACGGAACCCGAGGCCGGGCCCGAGGCCAAGGCCGTCGAAGCGGCCGGGATCGCACCCTTCCGGATCGTCGCCGTCACCTCCTGCCCCACCGGCATCGCCCACACCTACATGGCCGCCGAGTCCCTGGCCGCGGCGGGCCGCGCCGGGGGCGTCGAGGTGACGGTGGAGACCCAGGGCTCTGGCGGCTTCAAGAAGCTGGACCCCGCTGTCGTCGCTGCGGCGGACGCCGTGATCTGGGCGCATGACGTGGAGGTCCGGGAGAAGGCCCGCTTCCGCGGCAAGCCTCTGGTCGACGTCGGGGTGAAGGCGGGCATCAACCGGCCCGCCGAACTCATCGCCGAGGCCCGCCGCAAGGCGGAACGCGGAGAGATCGCCGCCGTGTCCGAGGCCGACGGCGGCAAGGACTCCGGCGACGGTGAGGCAGGCCGATCCGGCGCGGACCAGGCGCACTTCGGCGTCCGGCTCCGTACGTATCTGATGTCCGGCGTGAGTTACATGGTGCCGTTCGTCGCGGCGGGCGGGCTGCTGATCGCTCTGTCGTTCGCCATCGGCGGCTACGAGATAGCGAGCGCCAAGTCGGTGGCCGACCACTTCGTGTGGGGCGAGGCGGACAGTTGGGCGGCGCTGCTCAACCAGATCGGCTCGGCGGCCTTCGGGTTCCTGGTGCCGGTGCTGGCCGGGTACATCGCGTACGGGATGGCGGACCGGCCCGCGCTGGTGCCCGGTTTCGTCGGCGGGGCCATCGCGCTGACCGTGAACGCCGGGTTCCTCGGCGGTCTGGTCGCCGGTCTGCTGGCCGGTGCGGTGGTGATGGCGATCCAACGGGTGCCGGTCCACGCGACGTTGCGCGGGATCATGCCGGTCCTGGTGATCCCGTTGATCGCGTCGGCGGTCGTGGGCTTCCTGATGTTCATCGTGGTCGGCAAGCCCATCGCCTCGTTGCAGAGCGCGCTGACGGACTGGCTGAACGGTCTGTCGGGCTCCAACGCGGTGATCCTCGGCGTCGTCCTCGGGCTGATGATGTGCTTCGACATGGGCGGCCCGCTGAACAAGGTGGCGTACGCCTTCGCGGTCGGCGGTCTCGCCGATCCGACCGACGGCAGCCTCAAGGTGATGGCGGCGGTCATGGCCGCCGGGATGGTCCCGCCGCTGGCGATGGCGCTCGCCACCACCGTACGCAAGAAGCTGTTCACGAAGACCGAGCGGGAGAACGGCCGGGCGGCCTGGGTGCTGGGCGCCTCGTTCATCACCGAGGGCGCGATCCCGTTCGCCGCCGCCGATCCGCTGCGGGTCATCCCGTCGGTGATGGCGGGCGGCGCGGTCACCGGCGCGCTGTCGATGACCTTCGGCGCGACGCTGCGCGCTCCGCACGGCGGCGCGTTCGTCGTCCCGCTGATCGGCGAGCCGTTCCTCTACCTGCTCGCCATCGCCGCCGGAACGCTGGTGGCGACCGCCCTCGTCGTCCTGCTCAAGGGCGCTCGCCGGACGGCGCCGGACACGGCCGGGGAGGCGGGGGCCACGGGCTCCGACGACTCCCGGGTCACGGTCGCCGTCTGACCACCCGAACACCCCGCGCACGAAACAGCAGACCCTTCCCGAGGAGTGATCCATGCACCAGCAGACCGTCGCCATAGCCTCCCGCAGCGGGTTGCACGCCCGCCCGGCGTCGCTGTTCGTCAAGGCCGCCGCCCGCCAGCCGGTCAAGGTGACCATCGCCCGCGAGGGCCGTGACCCGGTCGACGCCCGCTCCATGCTCGCGGTGCTGGCCCTGGCGGTGCCGCACGGGGAGACCGTGGTCCTCAGCGCCGAGGGCGACGGGGCGCGGGCGGCGGTCGAGGAGCTGGCGGAGCTGCTGGCACAGGATCTCGATACCGCCGCCTGACCGGCAGGACACCCCCTAGGTTGGGGGATGTGAACGAACGCTGGAACGCCGCCGACCCCGCCGTCCTCGCCCTGCCGTCGGGGCGGCTCGTCCGGGGCCGGGGTCTGCGCAAGCCGCTCCCCCCGGGCCCCGAACCAGACTTCGCCGTATACCTGCTGGGCCGCACCCCTCCCCCGGTCCGCTGGGAGTCCCGCTGGCTGCGGTGGCCGGACTTCCGGCTCCCGGCGGACCGGGAGGAGGCGCGGGTCCTGCTCCGGGAGGTGTGGGAGCGGGCGGCCGGCGAGCGGGTCGAGGTGGCCTGCGGCGGCGGAATGGGCCGCACCGGGACGGCGCTGGCCGTTCTGGCCGTCCTGGACGGGGTGCCCGCCGAGGAGGCGGTGGCGTTCGTCCGCGCCGGCTACCACTCACGGGCGGTGGAGACGCCCTGGCAGCGCCGGTACGTGCGGAACTTCGCGCCGCGCGGGGCCCTCTAGGACCTTCGTGCCGCTCGGGGCCCTCTAGGACTTGCCGGGCACGTTCTTGAAGGTCTCCGGAACCGGCAGGGTGGCCCAGCGGTCGATCGGCCAGGCGACGACGACAGCCCGGCCGACGACCTCGTCGACCGGGACCATCCCCTCGTTGGGGTCGTCCTGGTGGTAGCGGGAGTCCGCGGATGCCTGGCGGTGGTCACCCATGACCCAGACCTTGCCGTCGGGCACGGTGACCTTGAACCGGCCGCCGTCCTCGTCGTTGCTGCACGGAGTGTTGCCGGGGAAGACGTACGGCTCGTCCAGGGCGGTGCCGTTGACCTTCACCGGCCCGTCGCCCGCGCATTCCACGGTGTCGCCGCCGACGCCGATGACCCGCTTGATGAGGTCCTTCTCCTCGGCGGAGGGCATCACGCCGATGAAGCTCAGTACCTTCTGCACGGTGTTGGGCTCGTCCACGGGCATGCCCGCGAGCCAGTCCGCGGGGTCGTGGAAGACGATCACCTCGCCGCGTTCCGGCTCCGATCCGAACCAGGGGGTCAGCTTGTCGACCAGGACCCGGTCGCCCTGCTGGAGGGTGTTCTGCATGGAGTCCGAGGGGATGGAGAAGGCCTGCACCAGGAACGTCTTGATGAGCAGGGCCAGCACCAGGGCCATGACGATCAGGAGCGGCAGCTCCACCCAGAACGGCCGCTTCTTCTGTGTCCTCGAACGCCGCGCTCCCGCACGCCCCATGGCACCGCTCCTCACCCCGTGAACCGCCTGTGCCCGTCCCTCGGGGGACGGGTCCGGTGATCCACTCTATGGGGCGTGGGGCGCGACGACAGTCGCTATGCGGGTTCCGCGCCGACCGGCGGGACTCTCGCGCCCTCTCCGGCGCGCACGGCTTCGACGACGCTCTGGTGGAAGGTGCGGCTCTCCTCCTCGGAGGGGCACGGCACGGGGCTGCCCACGAGGGTGAACCAGTCGGAGGAGCCGCTGTACTGCACGGCCACCGACGCCTGTCCGTCGAACCACGTCGTATGCACGGTGAGATCGCCGCTCAGGATGCCCGCTTCTTCGGTGCGCACTCCGCCGGTGCCCGTGTAGACGCCGCTGGTCGTCCAGGATGCCCAGCTCATGATGGTCACCTTTCGGACGATGCCCATGCCTGTCCGGCCGATTTCTTCCGAGTATGGCACCGCCGGTGGGACTGTGCACGGGTGTGTGCGGGCCCGCCCCCGCTCCCGGCCCCAGGCCCTGTCCCCGCTCCCGGTCTCAGGCCCTGTCCAGCACTCCGCGGACGAAGGCGGCCTGGCCCGCGTGCTGGAGATCCTCGGCGACGATGCTGATCAGCCGGACACCCAGGGTCACCGGAGGTGTCCAGCCCTCGTCGACGACGCGGTCGAGGGCGTGGCCCTCCAGTCCCGCGACGAAGTCGAGCGTCCGCTCCTGGACGGCGTCGAAGTAGCCGAGGAGGGGTTCGGCGGAGTCCACGCGGACGGGGGGGGCCTCGTCGCCGCTGTGCCCGTAGCCGGTGTCCGTGGCGTCGAACGGGAGCCCGAAGCGGTCGGCCCAGCCCTCGGTGAGCCAGATCTGTCCCGTTCCGGCGGCGTCGGCGATGTGGTCGTCCTGGACGCGGGTGAGGTGCCAGACGAGCCAGGAGATGGAGTTGGCCCCCTCGTCGAGCCGGGCGTTGAGGTCGTCGGGCGACAACCCCTCGACCGCCGCGTGGACGGCCTCCCCGACCCGGTCGAACGCTTCGGCCAGCATGCCTGCGGTGTTCATCCGCCCACTGTCGCTCACCGGGCGTCGGGGGTCCGGGGTGCGACACACCGCCGTACGATCGGCTCATGGTGCAGAGCAGCGCGCAGGATGTCGATCAGTATCTCGCCGAGGCCCCGGAGTCCCGCCGGGAGGCCCTCACGAGGCTGCGCGCACTGTGCCGCGAGGAGCTGACGGGGTTCCGCGAGGTGATGGCGTACGGCATGCCCGCCTACGAGCGCGAGGGGACGGGCGAGATCGCCTTCGCCGACCAGAAGCAGTACATCTCGTTCTATCTGCTGAGCACGGATGTCCGCGACGCGTTCGCGGACCGGCTGGCCTCGCACGACATGGGCAAGGGCTGTCTGCGGTTCCGCAACCCGCAGGAGATCGACTTCACGCTCGTGCGTGACCTTCTGCGGGCGACGGCGGCGACCCCCGGCACGCCCTGCTGACGGGCGCGGGGAGGGTTCAGACGAGCAGGCTCAGCAGGTGGGCGCAGGCGGTGGCCTCGTCCGGGTGGCGGGCGATGGCCTCGTACGTTCCGCGCTCGTACGCCCCGGTCTCCCAGCCGCCGTCCCCGCCCCGCCGGACGAAGAGGAAGTCCGGCGGGGTGGGAACGGGCTCGTGGACGCCCTCGATGCGGTAGTAGCCGCCGGGGATCCGTGCTTCGACGAGTGCGGCGTGCAGGGCCCGGCGGTCCATACCGGTTACGCGCCCGCGGGCGTCAGGTAGGCGTTGTCCAGCAGCCACTTCACATTGAGCCGCTGTCCCGCGCCCGGGTCGAGGAACACGGCGTCGAGCTTGATCTGCTGCCCGCCGCCGGGCTGCTCGAACCACGGGGCGATGGAGCCCTGCCAGACCCAGAACGGCTTGGCGACCTTGTAGACCCGGTAGTCGCACGGGGTGTCCGCGTCACGGGTGTTGAGGTTCTGCGGGGGCAGGGCGCGCTCGGCGTAGGCGTCGCCCGCGGGGGCCAGGTAGCCGCCGTACTCCGAGCCGAAGCGGTCCAGGCGCTGGCCGGTGCGGAGCTTCACGGGCTCCTTGTCGATCTCGCCGTTCACCTCGGCGAAGCCGTCGTTGGGCGGGTACTTCCAGCTGCCGGTGTCCGCGGGCCCCTCCCAGTACTTCTTCAGGAAGTCCTTCGGGGTGAGGTCTCCGGTGCGCTGGTAGCCGTTCAGGAGCGGGCCGACCGGGGCGAGCCGCTTGTTCGGCAGCCACTTGGGGCCGAGGCGGGCGTCGCCGCGGAACTCCCCGGTGCACGGTTCGTGGCGTTCGGCGGCGGCAGCGGGCCTCTCGGGCCCCGGTGCGGCCGGTCCGGGGGCGGCGCTCGCCGTCGGGGCGGTGATCAGTCCGGCGGTGATGCCGAGCGCGGCGAGTGCGGTACGCATACGGTTCATTCAGGAGTCCCCTTGAGCACTGATGATCCATCAGGACAGCTGACGTAGGGTAACCGCTCGACTACCCGAAGGCCCCGCGCCATGCCGCTCTCCGGCCACCGGGAACAGCACCGCGCCCCCGCCGCGACGATGCGCGACCGGGGCGTGGCGGACGTCCGGGTGTGCACCCCCGGACGACGTGCTGCTAGCTGACGTTGACGTCGATGCAGGCGTAGAAGGCGTTCGAGGTGTCCGCGATGTTCCAGACGGCCAGGACCTTCTGCTGACCTGTCTTGTTGCCGAAGTCGACCTGGTGGGTCACGGTCGCGCCGGGCTGCGCGCCGCCGTCGTCGAACTCGGCGATCTTCTCGCCGCCCACGAAGTACTGCCAGGTGCTGGTCGAGTGGCGTGCGGTGATCTTCCACTCGAACGGCTGGGAACGGTTCACCGGGGTGACCGACCAGCCCTTGGAGTCGTCGTCCAGCTCGGCGAAGCCGCTGTTGCCGCCGCTGCAGCTGGTGAGCCCCTTGGGGCCCTCGACGCTCTGCGGTTCGTACTTGATCGCACCGCAGCTGACCGTTCCGGCGGCACACTGCGCCTGCCTGCTCGGCGGGTTGGAGATGTAGCCGTGAGCACTGGCGGAGGTCGCCGGGAGGCTCAGGGCGAGAACCGGGGCGAGCATGGCGCCGACGGCGAGTGCGGTCTTCCTTTTCGCGTGCATGCTTCTCCTTCACATGAGACCGCACCGCGCGGTGGCGGACCGTGGGGGGTCCGGCTTCGACGGCGAGGCCTCGCGAGTGTGGGGCCAAGAGGCGCGAAGGGCTGCAAGTCCCTTGCCGGACAAGCCTGATGGCAGGTGTCCGGAAAGGCCTTGCACTTGGACTAGACCATACCCACCGACGCGTTCACGTCAAGGGTGGTGTGCGGTGGACGGACTTCCCCGGACGCCGAGCGGTGGGGGGGGGGGGGGGGGGGGGGGGGGGGGGGGGGGGGGGGGGGGGGGGGGGGGGGCGCCCCCCCCCCGACCGGGTGACGCGATCATTCCTGGTCGTCGCCGTACCGGACCGTGACGCGCTCGAAGCCGAGGGAGCCGAGCAGGCCCTTCAACATGTCGGCGGTGTTCTTCTCGGCCCGGGCGGTCAGTTCGCTCTCCTTCGCCGCTTCCCCGATGTGCTGGACGGCGAGTTTGTTGACCGCCTGCTCACTGCCGGGGTTGTCGGAGAAGAAGTCGCCCAGACGGTCGAAGAGACCGCGCTGTTTCGACACCGTGTAGGAGCGGTCGGGATCGAGGGCGGGCTTGCCCAACGCGGCTCGTGGCAGACGGATTTCGGCCGTCGTGCGGTCCTCGTTGACCACGACGCCGCCCTCGGTGACCTTGCCCAGGTCGACGGAGGCGGCGACGGTGCCCGCCCCGACGAACAGGGTGCGGGTGCCGCGCAGGGCGTCGGGGACGAACTTCGTGTCCTTCTCCAGGTCGACGACGACCTGGAAGTTGCCCGAGGCGGCCTCGTACGAGCTCATGTCCTGGATCGACTTGAGCACGGCGGGGCCCGACCGGTCGTGGGTCTCCTCGCCGAAGAGGTCGCCGAGCCCCGGCAGCAGGCTGAGCCGGCTGCCGGCGAACAGCAGGACCAGTACGGCCGCGCCGATGCCGAGGACTTTCAGCCATCCCCGGGACGGGCGGGCGGTGCGCTTTTCGCCGGCGTGCGGCGCGGGCTCTGGAGTTACGTCGCTGGACGTCATGTTCTGCGTGTGACCCGTGTCCGGTGTTTTCAGTCCGACTCCCGCCGCATCGCCGGTAAACTCCCTTACAAAATGGTCCTGTTCCGATACGGGCGGGCAGACGCGAAGGCTCTCCCCGAGACCCGAGACCCGAGAGCGGCGACCGGAGACCGACTGCCGGGCCCGGGGTCGCTCAGCGCGGCGAGGCCGCCACCCGCACCCGGTCGCTGCCGCCCTCGGAGAGGAACGAGGCGACTTCCCTCCCCTGGTCGGCCACGGCGGCCCGATCCGTCCGGGAGAGGGGACGCAGGGGTTCCACCGTGACGACCTCCTCGGCGACGCTCCAGGTGGCGGCCACGCGGCCGTCGACCAGCACGACGCGCTCTCCGGCGACCGAGAGGCCGCGGTGGGCGTCGTCGATGATCCGGCCGCGGTCCTGGTAGCCGAGGATCGCGTTGTCGAAGGCCGGCAGGAACCGCACGGGGGCGGGAGTGTCCGGATCCGGGCGCGGGGCGTCGGGCAGGTCGAGCAGCTCCCGCCCCCGCTCGTCGCGGAAGCGGACCAGTTCGTCGCGTACGGCGGCGACCGCGCCGGGCAGCCCGGCCAGGCCGGACCAGGCACGCAGGTCGGCCGTGGCGGCGGGCCCGTAGGCGGCCAGATAGCGCCGGACCAGCGCCTGGCCGACCGGGTCGGCGCCGTCAGGGGCGGCTGGGTCGACCGGTCGGCCCAGCCAGGAGGAGAGCGCCACATTGCGCACCCCGCCCTTGGCGCGCCACAGCCCCCTGGGCGGCGCCTGCGCCATCGGGACGAGAGCGGCGACCACCAGCTCACCCAGGGGGCGCGGCCCCGGGCCGGGCCAGCGGTCGGCGAGGGCCCGCACGATCTCGGCCGCGGTGCGCGGCTCCCCGTCGGACATCAACTTCTCCGCGTCCGCGGCGAGTTCTTCGAGGTCGACCTCTTTCAGCTCGTCGCGGTAGACCCCGAGCACCTTCTGGCGCAGCATCGCGTCGTGGCGGGTCCGCCAGGAGAGGACGTCGTCGGCGGTGACGAGGTGGACCGTACGGCGCATCAGATGGGTGCGGACCACGCTCCGCCGGGTCAGCAGCTCCGAGAGGACCGCCGGATCGAAGCCGGCCAGCCGGGACCAGAGACCGACGAAGGGCTCCTGCGGTTCCTGCGCCTGGAGGCCGCAGAGGTGGGCGACGGCGTCCACGACCGGCAGGTCGGCCCGCTCCAGCAGCAACTGGCGCGCGAGCATGGCGCGGTTGAGCGCCCGGTTGTCGAGAACGGTCACCGTGTCGCCTCCGCCTTTCGCTTGCCGGCTCGCCCGCCGGCTCCCCTGTCCGCCGGCGGTCGCCGGCCGTCGCTTCCTCGCGGGTTCCCGCGCTCGGCGCCGGTGGTCACGTCGCCTGTCGTCCGTCGAGCGACTCGCGCAGGATATCCGCGTGCCCGGCGTGCTGGGCGGTCTCGGCGATGACATGGTTCAGCACCCGCCGGACGCTCCACTTGCCGCCGGGTTCGTTCCAGGGCGCGTCGGGGAGAGGCTGCGTGGCCGAGAGGTCGGGGAGCGCGAGGATGATCTTCTCGCTGCGGGCGGCGACCTGCTCGTACGCGTGGAGAACCCCGGCCGTCGTCTCGCCGGGCAGCATACGGAACTTCTCCTCCCGCTCGATCGCCCACTTCGGCACCTCGCGCGCGGTTCCGGTCATCAAGTCGTCCCAGGTGACGCCGTCCGGCAGGTCGAAGGACATCGCGGAGGGGCCCTCGGTCACGAAGTTCAGCCAGCCCTCCTCCGTGGCCGTGACGTGCTTGACGAGGCCGCCCAGGCACAGCGCGCTGACCGTAGGGCGTTCGCCGGCCTGCTCGTCGCCGAGGCCGCGCACCGAGGAGGTCAGGGCGGCGCGCGCGTCGGCGAGGGCGGCGAGCAGGTCGCCGCGCTCGGGGTCGGGGGACGTGGCGGGTGTGGTCATGGTGATGGATCCTTCCGGTGGTCCGTCGTGCGGTGGGTACGGATCGATCTTCACAGGGGAAGCGGCCAGGGTGTGTCCTCTTCTCCCTCCATACTGGTGTCATGCCGAAGACTTCAGCGCGACTGCTGGCGCTGCTCTCCCTTCTCCAGGCGCGTCGGGACTGGCCGGGCGGCCTGTTGGCCGAGCGGCTGGAGGTCAGTCCGCGCACGGTGCGGCGGGACGTCGACCGGCTGCGGGAGCTGGGCTATCCCATCGCGGCCTTCAAGGGGCCCGACGGCGGATACCGGCTGGACGCGGGCGCCCGGCTGCCGCCGTTGCTGTTCGACGACGACCAGGCCGTCGCCCTCGCCGTCGCACTGCGGACCGCCACCGCGACCGGCGCCGGCATCGGGGAGGCCGCGGCCCGCGCGCTCACCACCGTCCGGCAGGTCATGCCCGCCCGGCTGCGCCATCGCGTCGACGCCCTGAACGTCACCGCCGTCGAACGCACGGGAGGCCCGCCGCAGCCGCAGGCAGATCCGCGCGTCCTTCTCGCGCTGAGCGACGCGGTGCGCGCCCACGAGGTGCTGCGTTTCGACCATTCCCCCGCGTACGCCCCACCGTCCACCGGCACTGCCGAAGCACCGCCCGCGGTGCGGCGGGTGGAGCCGCACCGGCTGGTCACCTGGGGCGGGCGCTGGTATCTCGTCGCGTGGGACCTGGACCGCGAGGACTGGCGGACGTTCCGCGCGGACCGGATCACCCCGCGTACGTCCACGGGCCCCCGGTTCACGCCGCGCGAGGTACCCGGGGGTGATGTGGCCGCGTTCGTCGCCGCCCGGTTCCAGGGTTCCGGGGCCCCGGGCGAGTGGCCCTGCCGCGGTGAGGTGATCCTCGACGCGCCGGCCTCCGAGGTGGCCGGCCATGTCCGTAACGGAATCGTGGAGGAGTGCGGCCCGGACCGCTGCCGTGTGGTCCTGGGCGCCTGGTCGTGGCCGGGTCTGGCCGCCGAGATCGGCAGGTTCGACGTGGACATCGAGGTGGTCGGGCCCGACGAACTCAGGGACGCCTTCGCCCTCCTGGCCCGCCGCTACGCCGACGCGGCGGACCAGGGGCATCGTGGCTCAACGGGGCCCTGCGGCACTTAGCGACCGACGAGGCGGGTGTCGGAGGTGTCGTCGGTCGTCGAGGCGGTCACGGACGAGGTGATGTGTCCGGCGAGGCCGAGCACCAGGAAGAGCACGACGAGCCACTTGGCGGCGCTGCTCAGGACCAGGGGGCGGGTGGCCGAGCGCGACTGCTCCGGGGCCCCGGCGAGGTCGTCGTCGCCGAACAGGCCCTTGGGGTAGGCGGGGGTGAGCATCATGACGTACGCGGAGAAGCGCATCCGGTAGCGCAGGGTGGCCGCCGTCGCCTCGAACAGCGGGCGGGGCATCCGGCCGAGGCACAGCGTGATCAGCCACCAGACGAAGGCCAGTGCCCACCACCCGTACACGGCGAGGCTCTGCACGATCGCCGCCGGGATCAGCAGGAAGATGCGGAACAGCACGGCGAGCCGGTTCAGCGGGGTGGGCCGCACCTCGATCTGCACGGGGTAGTCGGCCGGCGGGGTCAGGGCGAACGGCGGGTAGCGGTCGATGAGCAGCATGTCGCTCGCCGAGACACGCATGTCGTAGCCGAGGACGCCGGTCAGGAAGCGGAAGACGGGGTCGGGCAGCCGCCCCAGGACCAGGGCCGCGAACCATCCCACGATGACGGTGAAGAAGGCCGCGATGTGCAGGACGAACAGCACGATGAAGTGCGGGATCAGCAGCAGGAGTCGCAGGAGGACGGTCAGCCGCCGTTGACGTGCCGGTTCGACGATGTCCAGGACGGGCCTGAACTCGTCCGCGTCCATGTCCTTGCGGCCCGGGCTCCACTGGCCTTCGGCCATGTCGCTCCTCCTCGGCAGGGGATCCGTACGGCGTCCGCGCGCAGGACGTGTCCCCACCGTGCGTCCGGTCCGGGCCGCCCGCAATCGGCCCGGCCCGAACGGGTGCCGGTCGGGCCGGGTCGGTGCGGGCCGAACGGGTGCCGGTCGGGCCGGGCCGGTGCGGGCCGGGTGCGAACGGGCGCCCGGCTCAGCGCCCGCGGACGCGGTCGAGGAGGGAGCGGACGCCGCCGGAGCCGGGGGCGCTTCGGCCGCCGTCATCCGGACCGCCGGTCTTGGCGGCGCGCTTCCCCGCCGGGGCCGTGGCCGAGGGCTTCGTCAGCGACGCCTGTGCGGTCTTGGTACGGGCGGGCGTCTTGCGGGTGCCTGTCCTGCCCGTGCCTGCCTTGTCGGCGGCCGTCTTACGGGTGTCCGTCTTGCCGGTCGCCGTCTTGCCGGTGCCCTTCTTCGGGGTGGGCTTCGGCTCGGCCACCGGCTCTTCCGGCCGGTCGGAGGGGCCCGGAGCATCGGCGTAGACGTAGTAGCGGTGGCTGATCCGGCGGCCCAGCACGAAGTAGCCGAGCAGCGCGCCCGTGGTGTTGAGGATGACGTCGTCGATGTCGAAGGCGCGCCCCTGGACCAGGGCCCCCTGGATCAGTTCGACGATCGCCATGACGACGGCCGCCAGCAGCGTCGTCCGGATCATCCGCAGGCGGCGCGGCACGAAGAACGGCAGCAGCAGCCCGAACGGCACACCGAGCAGCACGTTTCCGCCCGCCTGCTTGCACGCGGCGAGGAAGGTGTAGTCCTCGGCGTACTGGCGCAGCGAGCGCCCGGGTTGGAGGTTCGAGGTGACGAGGTCCTCGGAGGCCGGTGAAGGGGTGAGCGTCACCTTGGCCAGCAGGACGGAGAACGCCACCAGTCCCGCCAGTGCAGCCGCCAGCACCAGTCCGCGTACCAGCACTCGTACCCATGTCCCCTGGCGTACAGGGGGATTCGCCTCTGCTGTCATGGCCGACAGATGCCCCCGCCCGGCCGGAACACACGCCTGGGCCGGCGATGGAGCGAAAACTCGTCCTGTCGTCCGCGCCCGCCTGCGACGATGTGCGCATGAGCGCAGACAAGAAGAAGGACCTGCTGGACGAGGCCGAACGGTTGAGGGAGGAGGGCCGGCCCGAGGAGGCGCGGACACGGCTGCTCGCCCTGACCGCCGCGTACCCGGGCGACGCGGAGGTGGCCTACCGGACGGCGTGTGTCCACGACGCGCTGGGCCTGGAGTCGGAGGCGGTGCCGTACTACGAGCGCGCTCTGGCCGATCCGGAGCTCGCCGCGGAGGACCGGTGCGGGGCGCTGCTGGGGCTGGGCAGTACGTACCGGGTCCTCGGCCGGTACGGGCAGGCGGTGGAGACGCTGCGCCGGGGCGTCGAGGAGTTCCCTGACCACGGCGCGCTGCGGGCGTTCCTGGCGATGGCCCTGTTCAACACCGACGAGCACCACGAGGCGGTGGGGCTGTTGCTGGAGCTGGCGGCGACGACCAGCCAGGACCCGTCCGTACAGCAGTACCGGCGGGCGATCGAGCACTATGCGAAGGACCTCCACGAGACGGTGTGACCCGCGCGGGGCCGGGGGCGGTCGTCCGCGGCGCGCCGCTGCACGGGCGACGCGCCGGTCGGGGTGCGGCGGGAGCCGAGAATGCTCGGGTGCCCACCGCTCCCCCGGCGCCC
>NZ_JAFEUF010000198.1 GCF_016901035.1 Streptomyces durocortorensis | reverse complement strand
ACCTCCTTCACCACCTCCCCCTCCACCCCCTTCACCTGCTCCTTCCACCAAAAGATCGGCGGCGACGAGATGCGGCTGCGCGCACTGCTGGAGACCGACGCGCTGGGCCTGCGGCTGCTCGGCGGCGAGGACGAGCTGGACCGCACGGTCCGGGGCGTCATGACGACCGACCTGCGCGACCCGAGCCGCTACCTCTCCGGCGGCGAACTGGTGCTCACCGGCCTGGCCTGGCGCCGGGACGCGGCGGACTCCGAGCCGTTCGTCCGGATCCTGGCGGGCGCCGGGGTGGCCGGTCTCGCGGCCGGTGAGGCGGAGCTCGGCGACATTCCCGCCGATCTGGTCGAGGCGTGCCTGCACCACCGCCTCCCGCTCTTCGTGGTGCACGAGACCGTTGCGTTCGCGACGATCACCGAGTACGTCGTGCGTCAGGTCTCCGGCGAGCGGGCGGGCGACCTGGCGGCCGTGGTGGACCGGCACCGGCGGCTGATGACCTCGGGCCCGGCGGGCGGCGGCCCCGAGGTGGTCCTGGACCTCCTCACCTCCGACCTGGACCTGCGGGCCTGGGTGCTCTCCCCCACCGGCCGCCAGATCGCCGGGGCGGGCGCTCCGCTGCCCGGGCCGCTGGGCGCGGCGCTGGCCGGGCACCACCTGGCCGCCACCCGGACCGGCCGCCGGGGCCCGCACCGGGCGGCCGTCGCCGGTACGACGTACTCCCTCTTCCCGATCCGGAACACCGGCCGGGGCGCGGTGCCGGCCGCCCGCGACGTACGGGAGTCGGTGCTCTCCGACTGGCTGCTGGCGGTCGAGGCGGACGCCTCGGACTGGCCCGCGGCCCGGCTCGACCTGCTCCAGGGCGTCACCCAGCTGATCGCGGTCGAACGCGACCGCCGCGACGCGGCCCGTACGGTACGCCGCAGGCTCGCCCAGGAGGTGCTGGAACTGGTCCAGGCGGGCGCCGCCCCCGCCGAGATCGCCGCCAGGCTGCGGGTCGCCGCACCCGTCCTGCTGCCCGGCCTCGGCGTGGCCCCGCAGTGGCAGGTCGTGGTGGCCCGGGTCGACTGGACCGCCCCGGACCAGGCCGCCGCCGCGGGCGAGATCGCGAGCGGTCCGGTGGCCCAGGCGCTGCTGGAGGAGATCCTCGTCGACCCGGCGGTCAGCGGCCCCGACTCCGCCGACCGGATCGCCGTCGCCCACACGGGCGCCGAGGCCATCGCCCTGGTGCCGCTGCCCGCGCTCATCACCGCGCCCGCCGAGTCGGGCGAGGGCGCGGAGGGCGTCGAGGACGCCGACGCCCTCGACGGGGAGCCCGGGCTGCACGCCGACGCGCTGCTCGCCTCGGTACGCGAACCGCTCTCGGCGGGACTGGCCGAGGACGGCCGGCTGACACTGGGTGTCAGCGCGGCCGTGCATTCCGCCGAAGGACTGCGCGGCGCGCTGGAGGAGGCCCGGCACGCCCGCCGGGTCGCCGCGGCCCGCCCGGGCCGGGTCTGCGCGGCCGGTCACCACGAGCTGGCCTCGCACGTGCTGCTGCTGCCGTTCGTCCCCGACGACGTCCGGCGCGCCTTCACCGCACGGCTGCTGGACCCGCTGCGCGACTACGACCGGCGCCACCGGGCGGAGCTGATCGAGACGCTGGAGGCCTTCCTGGACTGCGACGGGTCCTGGACCCGCTGCGCGGCCCGGCTGCACCTCCACGTCAACACACTGCGCTATCGCGTCGGACGGATCGAGCAGTTGACGGGGCGTGACCTTTCGCGCCTGGAGGACAAGCTCGACTTCTTCCTCGCCCTGCGCATGAGCTGATCTTCCGTCCGCGCACGGGGTCCGCCGGGGCCCCGTCGCACTCCGACCGATTGTGAAATCTTTCACCTGACATTGCCCGGACCCCTTGGCCCGGAGTGCCGATCCATGCTGAGATGCGGCATCACTCAAGCACTCAACAGCACAATGGCGCGCTCGGGGAGGGCAATGTGGCGGATACCGCCATGTCTGGTTCCGGAACGACAGCAGATGACGATCCGCCGCTCCAGACCGCGGTATGGCGGCTGCGCTCACGCGCCTGCTGGACGGACGCGGCCGCCCTGCTGGAGCACCACGCGAGCACCGATCCGGCCGCCGCGCTCCAGCGCACCGCGCTGCTGACCGAGCGGTGTCTGTACACCGGACAGGGCTGGACCGAGGCCGAGGACGCCCTGCGCACGGCGGAGGCCATCGCCCGCAGCGACGACGAGCGGGGCTCGGCCGCCTCCGAGCGGGGCCATCTGGCGTACGCCTCCACCCTCCTGGCGGTACGGGACCGGGCCGACGAGGCGAGCGTGGCGCTGAGCCGGTCGGCGGCCCTGCTGGCCCCCGCGTCACCCGCCCGGCCGCTGCTGGACTTCCGCCGGGGGCTGATCGCCCAGAACATCGCGGAGTCGCCGCAGGCGGCGCGTGCCGCCTTCCGCCGGGCGCACGCCGGTGCGGCGACGCTGGGCGACGAGCTGCTGCTGTCGTCCACCTGGCGGCATCTGGCGGCGCTCGCGCTGCGCGAGGGGGAGCTGGCCGAGGCCCGGCACGGCTTCGCGGAGTCGCTGCGGATCCGGGAGGAGCTGGGGTTCCTGGTCGGTACCGCCCCGGCGCTGATCTCCCTCGCCGGGGCGGAGGAGGAACCGGAGGCGACCCGGTTGCGTGCCGAGGCCGGCCGGCTGTTCCGGCTGCTGGGCGGCGTGCCCACCTGGCTGGCCCCGTATCTGGGCCCCCCGGCCCCGCGCACCGCCGAGGCGAGCTGAACGAAGGCGTGCAAGCTGACCGGGGGCGGGCCGCAGCTCCGCCGCCGGTCAGCCGTCGGCGCCGGTGAAGTGTTCGCTGACCAGGGCCTGCACGACGGTGAGGTCCTGGGCGATGAGGGCGTCGAGCAGGGCGGTGTGCTCGGCGGCGTCGGCCAGCAGCTCGGCCCGGCGGGTGGCGGGGCCCGCGACCAGCGGCCACTGGGAGCGCCGGTGGAGTTCGTCGGCGACGGTCACGAGCTGCTCGTTGCCCGACAGGGTGAGGACCGCCCGGTGGAAGGCCCGGTCCGAATCGGCGTAGGCGGCCCGGTCGCCCACGGCGGCCGCCGCGACGGTGGCGTCCGCCAGCGGGCGCAGGACGCTCCAGCGGTGCGCCGGGACCGTACGCGCCAGGCGCAGCATCACCGGGACCTCGATCAGGGCACGCACCTCGGCCAGCTCGGCCAGCTCGCGGGGGCCGCGTTCGCTGACCCGGAAGCCGCGGTTCGGCACCACCTCGACGGCGCCCTCGACGGCCAGCCGCTGCATGGCCTCGCGCACCGGCGTCGCGGAGACCCCGAAGCGGGCACCGAGCGCGGGGGCGGAGTACACCTGGCCGGGCACCAGCTCGCCGTCGACGAGGGCGGCGCGCAGGGCGTCCAGGATCTGGCCGCGCACGGAGTGGCGCTGGACGGCACGCGGCGCGGGAGGCTCACTGTGGGTGTGCTCGCCCCGGGCCTGCTCCGGCACCCGGGCGTCCGCCGGGGCGTGCGGGAACGTTCCGGGAGCGTACGCCGGACGTACGCCCTCGCGCGCGCTGCCCTGCTCCACCGGACCTCCTCCGACTGCCGCGGGCCGACTCGCGTGCGCCGGACCTCCTGTGCACGATAGAGGGAGGAGGCCGCGGTTCAAACATCGGTGACGTCGGGTAAGGTAAGCCTTACCTGCAAACGATCCCGATTCGGTGGTCCCCTGCATGACCCTCTCCCCGCCGTTCACCGGTACCGCGACGTCCCCCGTGACCGCCGCGTACGCCCGTCTGACCGAGGTGTTCCCCGGTCTGCGGGCCGACGTGCTCGACGGCGACGCCGTCGCCCCGTCCGGCGCGGGCTGGGTCGGCGCTGCGGAGCTGGCGGCCGGCGGTCCCGCCGCGGACACCTTCCTGGCCTGGGACAACGCCCAGGTGCTGCGCGACTACGGCCAGCAGGCCCGCCCGGACGTGGTGGCGAGCTTCGGTCTCCACCGGTACGCCTGGCCCGCCTGCCTGCTGGTGACGGTGCCGTGGTTCCTGCAGCGCCGGGTGCCCCGGATCCCGGTCGAGGACGTCGCCTTCCAGCGGGCACTGGGCCACCTGACCGTACGGGTGCGGGAATTCGCCTGCCTGCCGGACGACCCGGCGGCGACCCTGCCCGGGGCCCGGGTCGTCCCGGACGAGACGGCGCTGCGGGCCGAGGTCCTGGCCTCGCTCACCGAGCACCTCGGTCCGGTGCTGGAGGGCTTCGGGCCGCGCATGCGGCGCGGGAAGCGGGCCCTGTGGGGGATGGCGACGGACGAGATCGTCGAGGGCCTCTGGTACATCGCGCACCTGCTGGGCGAGGAGCGCCGCGCGATGGCCGAGCTGGAGCTGCTGCTCCCCGGCACCACGAAGCCGTACGTCGGCACCGCGGGCTTCCGCGAGCTGACCGGGCCCGACGGACAGTCGCTGCCGACCCGGGACCGGGCGAGCTGCTGCCTCTTCTACACCCTGCGCCCCGAGGACACCTGTGTGACCTGCCCGCGTACCTGTGACGCGGACCGGGTACGAAAGCTCGCGGCGGCTTCCTGATCCACACCGCCCGTCCGGGGGACGTGGAATCGAACGCAACTCGGCTTGACCGGGCGGGAGTTCGAGAAGATTCCACCCATCGATAGCCTCTCCTTCCCCCATGGCGTGCTCTTGTCCCGAAACCACCGGAGCGGGACGGGAATTCCGTCACGATGGCGTACGAAACGCCCTACGTGACGCAAGGGACCGCGCATGAGACTGACCGACATATCGCTTGACTGGCTGCTTCCGGGCGCCGTACTGCTCGTGGGAGTCATGGCGGCGGTGACGGTGGTCGCACGCGGCAAGCGTGCCGCCGGCAAGGCCGCGGCCGACGACTCCTGGGAACGCAGCGAGGAACGCCGCAGACGCAAGGAAGCGCTGTACGCCACCGCCAGTTACGTCCTGCTGTTCTGCTGCGCGGCGGTCGCCGCCGCGCTCTCCTTCCACGGGCTCGTCGGCTTCGGCCGGCAGAACCTGAGCCTCAGCGGAGGCTGGGAGTACCTGGTCCCGTTCGGACTGGACGGCGCCGCGATGTTCTGTTCCGTGCTGGCCGTACGGGAGGCGAGCCACGGAGACGCGGCGCTCGGCTCCCGGCTGCTGGTGTGGACGTTCGCCGGAGCCGCCGCCTGGTTCAACTGGGTGCACGCCCCCCGGGGCATGGACCACGCGGGCGCCCCGCACTTCTTCGCGGGGATGTCCCTCTCGGCCGCGGTGCTCTTCGACCGCGCGCTGAAGCAGACCCGCCGTGCCGCACTGCGCGAACAGGGCCTGGTGCCCCGTCCGTTGCCGCAGATCCGGATCGTCCGCTGGCTGCGGGCGCCCCGGGAGACCTTCGGCGCCTGGTCGCTGATGCTCCTGGAGGGCGTCCGCACCCTGGACGAGGCGGTGGACGAGGTGCGGGAGGACCGGAAGGAGCAGGAGCAGGACCGG
The DNA here is from genome assembly GCF_016901035.1 of Streptomyces durocortorensis. Lineage (GTDB taxonomy): Bacteria > Actinomycetota > Actinomycetes > Streptomycetales > Streptomycetaceae > Streptomyces > Streptomyces durocortorensis. Next base: position 7,865 of record NZ_JAFEUF010000198.1, on the reverse strand, counting down.
CTGCGCCGCAGGGACCAGGCCAAGCTGGACCGGGCCCGTATCAAGGCCCTGAACCGGCAGAACCGGGTCTGGGGACGCGGCGGCCGGGGTGGGCAGCAGATGGATGCGCCCGCCCTCGCCCCGGCCTCGGGAGGCGCGGCGCCGGCCGTCGCGGAGCCTGCCATAGCAGAGCCGGGTCAGCTGCCTCTGCGACCCCGGCCATCCCTGCAAGCCGTCGGCCCGAAGCAGACGGCCGATGGTTCGAGCCCGAAGAGCCTGGACGCGCCGAACCAGGGAAGTGACCCTCGGACCGTCGACCTCACCGCTGAGGACGACACCCAGACACTCCCCCGGCTCGACTCGCTGGAACAGAAACTGAAGGATCTGGAGCAGCAGTTCGGCTGATCGCGCCGCGCGGCGGAGGACGCCTCAGGGCCTTCCGCCGCGCAGCTCGCAGAAGGCCCCTCAGGGCCGTCGGCCGTACAGCTCGCGGCGGGCTCCTCAGGCCCTTGCGCCGTGCAGCTCGAACCAGACGGTCTTGCCCAGGGCCTGTGCCTGCACACCCCAGGCGTCGGCCAGGCTCCGGACCAGGATCAGGCCCCTGCCGTGCGTACCGTCGTCGGCGTTCGGTACGTACGGCGCGGGCAGATCCTCGGACGCGAAGTCCTGCACCTCCACCCGCAGTCGGGCGGAGGTCGCCGTTGCGGTGACGACGGCCCCATGCCGGGTGTGGATGAGCGCATTGGTCACCAGCTCGCTCACGAGCAGCTCCGCCGCCTCGGTCTGTTCCTGGCCGGAGCGATGTCGGAGGAACTCCCGCAGCTCCCGGCGGACTTCCCCCACCGCCGACCGTTCGGCGTGCCCCACTCTTCGGCGCATCCGGGCGGGCTGCAGCACCTCACCCGGTCTCCGGCCCCGGGGGCCGCGCCCCTCGACGACCGTGGTCCTCTTCTGACGCTTCGCCATTTCCCCCGCCCGCACAGTGAACCGACCTCCTCTGATCCGGCTGCCGTCGAACAGCCTCACGGGATGCATGCCCCTGTACGCACACGGTCACGCTTGTGGGCCCGTCAAGAAGTGAACGGTCGGGAGCGGTGAGGGGCGCACGGAACATCCCACCCGCGCACGCCATCACCACATAGGCGCAGCTCCGGTTAACGTCCGGCGAATACAACCGAGTTGACGTTGACGACCCAACTTCTACGCGCGTCATCATGATGGCATGCGCATCCCCCCACGCATCACCCGGCTCGGCGGCTCGGCCGCCCTCCTGTCCCTTCTCCTCGCCTCGGGCCCGGTCACGGCCCAGGCCGCCACCCCGGCGACGACCCCCACCACCTCCCACTCCGCGACCGCCTTCCGGGCAATGGCGGTGGGCAGCATCTGCTACTCCGCCCTGCCGTCCCAGGCACACGACACCCTGGACCTGATCGAGCAGGGCGGGCCGTACCCGTACGAGCAGGACGGCACCGTCTTCCAGAACCGCGAGGGCCTGCTGCCCGACCAGTCCACCGGCTACTACCACGAGTACACGGTCATCACGCCCGGCTCCGACAACCGGGGCGCCCGCCGGATCGTCACCGGCGAGCAGACGGAGGAGGACTACTACACCGCCGACCACTACGCCTCCTTCGACCTGGTCGACCACGACTGCTGAAGCCCGCTTCCGAGGGGTGCTCCGCACGCTCCCGGGGAAGGAACCTGAGCCCCGCACCTTCCCGAGGAGCTGTGATGCACGACGACCGCACCCTGGTGGAGGGCCGCCTGGAGAGGGCCCTCCACCAGTTCGTCCGCCCGGCCCAGTACGCCGCCCGCACCCCGCTCGCCCTGTCCGTGTGGCACGTTCCGGGCGAGCCGGTGCCGGTGGCGGAGGCCCTCGGGGCGGACTTCGTGCCGTTCGCGGCCGGTACGGAGTGGGGGAAGCCCTGGTCCACCAGCTGGTTCCGGCTGCGGGGCGCGGTGCCCGAGGAGTGGTCGGGGCACCGGGTCGAGGTGGTCGTCGACCCGGGGTTCACGGGCCAGGGGCCGGGGTTCCAGGCGGAGGGGATGCTGTACGACCATCTGGGCGTCCCCCTGAAGGGTGTTCATCCCCGCAACCGGCACCTGACGCTCGCACACCCGGCGGCGGGCAAGGAGCCGGTCGATCTGCTGCTGGAGGCGGCCGCCAATCCGGCGATTCTGGAGCACGGTTTCGCACCGACCCCGCTCGGTGACGTACTGACGTCCGGCGACCGCCCCCTGTACCGCTTCGCCTCCGCCGACCTCGCGGTCCTCGACGAGGAGGTCTGGCATCTGGTCCTGGACATCGAGGTGCTGTCCGAGCTGATGCACGAACTGCCCGACGACCGGTCGCGGCGGCACGAGATCCTGCGGGCGCTGGAGTCGATGCTCGACGCGCTGGACCTGCACGACGTCTCCGGCACCGCGGCGGCGGGCCGGGCGGCGCTGGCCGAGGTGCTGGCGCGGCCCGCATCCGCGAGCGCGCACCGGATCTCGGCGGCCGGCCACGCGCATATCGACTCCGCGTGGCTGTGGCCGCTACGCGAGACCGTCCGCAAGGCGTCCCGTACGTTCGCCAATGTCACCGCCCTCGCACAGGACTACCCGGAGCTGGTCTTCGCCTGTTCGCAGGCCCAGCAGTACGCCTGGGTGAAGGAGCACCAGCCGCAGATCTGGGAGCGGATCAAGGAGGCGGTGACAGCAGGTCAGTGGTCTCCGGTCGGCTCGATGTGGGTGGAGTCGGACGCCAACATGCCGGGCGGCGAGGCGCTGGCCCGCCAGCTCGTAAACGGAAAGCGGTTCTTCGAGGAGGAACTGGGCGTCGAGACGGAGGAGATCTGGCTGCCGGACTCCTTCGGCTACACCGCCGCCTTCCCCCAACTGGCCCGGCTGGCCGGGGTGCGGTGGTTCCTCACCCAGAAGCTGTCGTGGAACCAGCACAACAGGATGCCGCACCACACCTTCTGGTGGGAGGGCATCGACGGCAGCCGGGTCTTCACGCACTTCCCGCCGGTCGACACGTACAACGCGCAGCTCCACGCCCGCGAACTGGCGCACGCGGAGCAGAACTTCGCCGACAAGGGCCGGGCGACGCGTTCACTGGTGCCGTTCGGCTGGGGCGACGGCGGGGGCGGCCCGACCCGCGAGATGCTGGAGCGGGCCCGCCGGCTGCGGGATCTGGAGGGCTCGCCGCGCGTGACGGTCGAGAAGCCCTCGGCGTTCTTCGCGGCGGCCGAGGAGGAGTACGGGGAGCAGGCGCCCGTCTGGTCGGGCGAGCTGTATCTGGAGCTGCACCGGGCCACGTACACCACGCAGGCGAAGACCAAGCAGGGCAACCGACGCAGCGAACACCTGCTGCGCGAGGCCGAGTTGTGGGCGACGGCAGCCGCCCTGCGCTCCCCCGCCTACCGCTATCCGTACGAGCGTCTCGACCGGGTATGGAAGACGGTGCTGCTGCACCAGTTCCACGACATCCTGCCCGGCTCGTCGATCGCCTGGGTGCACCGCGAGGCCCACGACACCTATGAGGAGGTCCGCGCCGAGCTGGCGGACCTGGTGGCCGACGCGGTGACCTCGCTGGGGCCGGCCGAGGGCCTGGTGGCGCTCAACTCATCGCCCTACGAACGGGCCCAGGTGGTCGAGCTGGACGCGGAGGCAGCCGGGGTGCTGCCGTCGGGGGCGCACCTCCAGGAGCTGGGCGAGGACAGGGCGGCGGTGCTGGCGCGGAGCCCGGGGCTCGGGGCGGGACTGCTGGACGGGGCGGCGGTCCCGGAGCACGCGGTGACGGCGGAGGCCTCGGATGCAGGTGACATCGTCCTGGACAACGGGCTGGTGCGGGTCGTGGTGGACGGCGACGGGCTGATCTCGTCGGTCCGCGACCTGATCGACGGGCGCGAGGCGCTGATTCCCGGCACCCGCGCCAACCTCCTCCAACTGCACCCGGACCACCCCAACCACTGGGACGCCTGGGACATCGACCGGCACTACCGCCGCACCCGAACCGATCTCACCACCGCCGACTCCGTGTCCCTGGTGGAGGAGGGTCCGCTGCGGGCTGCGGTGCGCGTGGTCCGGTCCTTCGGGAAGTCGACGGTCGTGCAGGAGGTGCGGCTCGCGGCGGGGGCCCGGCAGCTCGACATCGACACCGAGGTGGACTGGCAGGAGTCGGAGAAGGTCCTCAAGGCGGCCTTCCCGCTCGACGTCCACGCCGAACGGTCCACCGCCGAGATCCAGTTCGGTCATGTCCACCGGGCGACCCACGAGAACACGTCCTGGGACGCGGCCCGTTTCGAGATCTGCGCCCACCGCTGGCTGCGGGTCGCCGAGCCCGGCTACGGCATCGCGCTGCTCAACGACTCGACGTACGGCCACGATGTGACCCGCACCCCGCACCCGGACGGCCTCGGCACCACGGTCCGGCTGACGCTGCTGCGCGCCCCGCACAGCCCGGACCCGCACACCGACCTGGGCGTGCACCGCTTCCGCTACGCGCTCGCGCCGGGTGCGGAGGTGACGGACGCCGTACGGGAGGGCCTGGCGCTGAACCTCCCACTGCGGGCGGCGGTGGCCCCGGTGGTGCCCGCGCTGGTGTCGACGGGGCATCCGGCGGTGACGGTCGAGTCGGTCAAGCTCGCCGAGGACCGGGGCGGGGACGTGATCGTACGGCTCTACGAATCGGCGGGCGGCCGGGCGCGAACCCGGCTGAGGGTGGCGTTCCCGGTCGCGGAGGCGCGGATCACCGATCTGCTGGAGCGGCCGCTGCACGCGGCGGAGACCGACGAGGACGGACTGGTCCTCGACCTGCGGCCGTTCCAGATCCTGACGGTGCGCCTGACGCCCGCCTGAAGGACTTAGGGACGCGGAACGTTCCGGAGGTTGGAACGGGCCATCTGGAGCATCCGGCCAACTCCGCCGTCCAGCACGATCTTGCTGGCGGAGAGCGCGAAGCCGGTGACCATCTCGGCGCTGATCTTCGGCGGGATGGAGAGCGCGTTCGGGTCGGTGACGACGTCGACGAGCGCGGGCCCCTTGTGCTTGAAGGCGTCCTTGAGCGCGGACTGCAACTGCTTGGGCTTCTCCACGCGTACGCCGTAGGCGCCGGCCGCACGGGCGATGGCGGCGTAGTCGGTGTTGGCGTTGGTCGTCCCGTACGACGGCAGGCCCGCCACCAGCATCTCCAACTCAACCATGCCGAGCGAGGAGTTGTTGAACAGGACGACCTTCACCGGCAGGTCGTACTGGACCAGGGTGAGGAAGTCGCCCATCAGCATGGAGAATCCGCCGTCGCCGGACATCGCGACGACCTGCCGGTCCCGGTCGGTGAACTGGGCGCCGATCGCCTGCGGAAGGGCGTTGGCCATCGAGCCGTGGCTGAACGAACCGATCACCCGCCGCTTGCCGTTGGGCGTCAGATAGCGGGCGGCCCAGACGTTGTTCATCCCTGTGTCGACGGTGAACACCGCGTCCTCGTCGGCCATCTCGTCCAGTACGGAGGCGACGTACTCGGGGTGGATCGGAACGTGCTTCTCGACCTTGCGGGTGTAGGCCTTGACCACGCCCTCCAGGGCGTTGGCGTGCTTCTTCAGCATCCGGTCGAGGAACTTGCGGTCGGACTTGGGCTTCACCCGGGGGGTGAGACAGCGCAGGGTCTCCCGCACATCGCCCCAGACCGCGAGGTCGAGCTTGGAGCGGCGGCCGAGGTGTTCGGGGCGCACGTCGACCTGGACGATCTTCACGTCGTCCGGGAGGAAGGCGTTGTAGGGAAAGTCGGTGCCGAGCAGGATGAGAAGGTCGCACTCGTGCGTCGCCTCGTACGCGGCCCCGTACCCGAGCAGCCCGCTCATCCCGACGTCGTACGGATTGTCGTACTGGATCCATTCCTTGCCGCGCAGCGCGTGCCCGACCGGGGACTTGATCTTCTCGGCGAACTCCATGACCTCGGCGTGCGCCCCGGCCGTGCCGCTGCCGCAGAACAGGGTCACCCGTTTGGCCTCGTCCACCATGCGGCAGAGCTTGTCGATCTCGTCGTCGCCGGGCCGGACGCTGGGTCGTTCGGTGACGAGGGCGTGCTCGATGGACTTCTCGGGGGCGGGCTTGGAGGCGATGTCACCCGGCATGGTGACGACGCTGACGCCGCCCCGGCCGATGGCGTGCTGGATCGCCGTCTGGAGGAGCCTCGGCATCTGCTCCGGGTTGGAGATCATCTCGTTGTAGTGGCTGCACTCCTGGAACAGCAGCTCGGGGTGGGTCTCCTGGAAGTAGCCGAGGCCGATCTCGCTGGAGGGGATGTGCGAGGCGAGGGCCAGCACCGGGGCCATGGAGCGGTGTGCGTCGTACAGGCCGTTGATCAGGTGCAGATTGCCCGGCCCGCAGGAGCCCGCGCAGGCCGCGAGCGAGCCGGTGACCTGCGCTTCGGCCCCGGCCGCGAAGGCGGCGGTCTCCTCGTGCCGGACGTGGATCCAGTCGATGGACGGGTTACGCCGGATGGCGTCCACGACGGGGTTCAGGCTGTCGCCGACGACGCCGTACAGACGTTTGACGCCCGCCCTGGCGAGGATGTCGACGAACTGCTCCGCCACGTTCTGCTTGGCCATGGGTGCGCGCCCTTCCTTGCCCGTGCTCCGTGCACGTCGGTTGTCCGGGGACCGGAGCGGCGAAACACCGTTCCGCCGGGCTCCGGCATCCATCAACCCACGGCGTGCGCGGTTACGCCTCCCAGACGGCGGCGCAGGTGCGGTCGTCGGCGTACCCCTTGATACGGAGCTGGGTGTCGGCGAGGAAGGCGGGCAGTCCGGGCGGTCCTCCGCTCCCCCAGCGCTCGGCGAGCTCGCCGGGGAGGGCCGGTTCGCCGCGCATGGGCTCGGCGAGTCCGTTGCTGCACAGCATCAGTGTGTCGCCGGGCCGCGCCACGGAGGCCCGGAACCGGAAGGGCTCGGCGGGCGGCTGCGGGGATCCTCCGGCGCTCGGAGAGGCGGGCCCGGTGATCTGGAGGTCCATGGTCAGCCGGTCCCCGTCCGGGCCCGCCTCCGGCTCGTCGCCGGGCCACGCGGCCGGGCCGCTCTCCGGGAGGAAGGGCTCCAGGTCCTGCCAGAGCCCGTCGCGGAGCCGGAAGAGTGCGCCGACGCCGACGCCGAAGAAGACCCGGGTGCGGCAGTCGGGGTCGGCGGACAGCAGGAGGCAGCGGAGGCTCGCGGTGTACGCGTCGGGTTCGACGCCGAGTTCGGCGGCGCGGGCGCGCAGCTTGCCGTACGTACGGTCGGTGAGCCGGTGCAGACCGGACTTCAGGTCGCCCCGGCGGCCGGCTCTTATGTCCTCGGAGAGCCGGAGGTGGCTGCGGGCGACGGCCCCGCCGATCCAGCGGCAGGCGTCGGCAGCGGCGAGGTGCGCCGCCTCGCCGTCCCGCCTGCCCCCGGCGACGGCGACGAGGACGAGGGCGCTCTCGGCGGCCCCGAACCGGGCGGTGAGCAGCCCGTCGCGCCGGGGCTCACCGCGGAAGCGGGCCGAGTCGCCGCGCACGGAGACGGCCCGCAGGGTGTACGTCCCGTAGCGCGCGCCGTCCAGGACGGTGTCGGGGACGAGGCCGTCCAGGTTCTCCGAGGTGGCGGAGGGCAGGGCGGCGGGCTCGGCGTCATAGGTGGGCGGCCGGTCCCCGAGGTGCGCGACGGCGGGCCGTGCGCCGGCACCGGTCGCGGGGTCCGGCGGCAGTTCGTGCAGGGCACTGGGGTCGGACGCGAGGGGCCCCGCGTCCGGCTCGCTCTGCTCCGGCACACGCGGCGCGGCGAACGTCCGGGGCCCCGGCTGCCCGGCGGGCGCTTCCCAGGGCGCGGGGAAGGCGGTGGTGCGGGGCGCGGCGGGAGGCGAGGCCGGTGGCGGCGGCGATACGGGCG
>NZ_JAFEUF010000197.1 GCF_016901035.1 Streptomyces durocortorensis | reverse complement strand
GCGGGGACGTCAGACGCCGAGGGCGGGGAGAACCACGGAGTCCACGTAATCCATGAGGAACGCCTGGTCGACAGGGCGGTCCTCGATCAGCTGCCGGGCGGCCAGCGCGCCGACCAGCATGTGCGGGATGTACTTCAACGCCGGGTTGTCCGGGCGCAGCTCGCCCCGGTCCATCGCCCGTTGCAGCATCTGGTCGAAGCCGGTCACCTCCGGTTCGATCAGCAGCTCGCGCAGGGCCTGGAGCAGCTCGGGGTGCTCGTGGACGGCATGGCTGAGACCCCGCATCAGCGCGGCGTCCTTCTCCATCTGGCAGTCGTCGGTCCGGCTCAGCACGGCATGGAAGTCACCGCGCAGCGAGCCGGTGTCGATGTCCGACAGGTCGCCCGGCTTGTTGTGCCGGAGCGCCCTCGCGACCAGCTCGGGCTTGGAGCCCCACTGGCGGTAGAGGGTGGCCTTGCTCGAACGGGTACGGGCGGCGACGGCGTCCATGGTCAGGGCGTCGTAACCGACCTCGCGGAGCAGGTCGAGGACGGCCTCGTAGAGCTCGCCCTCACGCTCGGGAGTCAGCCTGGTGCGTGCCATGTGCCGACCTCCTTCGGTTCCGCTTCCGCTTCCGGTCCGATGTCCCGCTCAGCATCGAACGAAACTGTTTCGTACACCTGAACCGTACCCCCACCCTCCAGCGAAACGAAATCGTTTCGCTTGTGTCCTGCACCACAAGTTGCCCCGGGCCCCGCGCACCGAAAACATTGGGGGGTGAGTGACGACGTCGCGTATCTCCGTTTCCCGCACCTCCACCAGGACTTGCTGTGCTTCGCGGCCGAGGACGACCTCTGGGTCGCCCCCCTGGCCGCCGCGGGGCACCGGCCGGGACGGGCCTGGCGGGTGACCGTCGACCGGACCCGGGTGAGCCACCCACGCTTCTCGCCCGACGGCGACTCCATCGCCTACACGACCTGGCGCACCCTGGACCCCGAGATCCACCTCGCCCCGGTGGCCGGCGGCCCGGCCCGCCGGCTCACCCACTGGGGGTCGACGGACGCCCGGGTCTGCGGCTGGACCCCCGATCCGGCCGACTCCAGCCACATCCTCGCCGTGTCCTCGCACAACCAGCCGTTCTCGTACTTCTCCTGGGCCTACAGCGTCCCCACCGACGGGGGCCCCGGCGGCAGGCTCCCCTGGGGCCCGGTCTCCGACATCGCGGTCGCGGACATCGACGGCGAGCGTCGCACCCTGCTGCTCACCGGCACGCCCCCGCACGAACCGGCCGCCTGGAAGCGTTACCGGGGCGGGGCCATGGGCCGCCTGTGGCTGCACGGGGAACGGCTGCTCCCGGACATCGACGGGCACCTCGCCAACCCGATGTTCGTCGGCCGCCGCATCGCGTTCCTCTCCGACCACCAGGGCGTCGGCAACCTCTACTCCTGCCGGACGGACGGAACCGACCTGCGCCGGCACACCGACCACGACGCCTTCTACGCCCGTAACGCCTCCAGCGACGGCCACCGGGTGATCTACCAGTGCGCCGGCGACCTGTGGCTGGTCGAGGACCTGGAGTCACCCGACGCCACCCCGCGCAAGCTGGAGGTACGTCTCGGGGGCCCGCGCACCGGCCGGCGCGTCCACCAGGTACCGGCCGCCAGCAACGTCGACTCGCTCTCCGTCGACGAGACGGGCCGGGCCAGCGCCGTCACCGTACGCGGCAGCCTCTACTGGCTCACCCACCGCGACGGCCCCGCCCGCACCATCGCCGACACCCCGGGCGTACGGGTGCGGCTGCCGGAGATGCTCGGCAGCGGCGGGCAGGTCGCGTACGTCACCGACGCGGACGGCCCGGACGCGGTCGAGATCGCCTATCTGCCGCGCGCCAGCGGCGACCGGCCGCCGCGCAGGCTGGCCACCGGGCAGCTGGGCCGGGTGCAGGAGATGATCTCCGACCCGGAGGGCGAACGCCTCGCCATCGCGTCGAACGACGGCCGCCTGCTGCTCCTGGACACGGCCGAGCCGGAGGCGGAGCCCCTGGAGCCCGAGGAGCCCCTGGGGCCCGAGGAGAAGGCGCCGAGCGGCTCGACCCGGGCCGACCTCCACGCGGCCACCGGGGCGGCCACCCCGGACAGCGCGGCCCCGGTCGACGAGCACCCCGGCCTCACCGAGCTGATCCGCTCGGTCAACGGGCCCGTGCGCGACCTCGCCTTCTCCCCCGACGGCGACTGGCTGACCTGGTCGCACCCGGGCGTCGGCCGCTCGCTGCGGCAGATCAAGCTGGCCCGGATCTCCGGCCCCGGCGCGCCGGTGATCGTGGACGTCACCAACGGCCGCTTCGAGGACGAGAACCCGGTCTTCACGGACGACGGCCGCTACCTCGCGTTCCTCTCCTGGCGCGGCTTCGACCCGGTGTACGACGTCCACACCGGCGACCTGTCCTTCCCCCTCGGCTGCCGCCCGTACCTGGTCCCGCTCTCCTCCGCGACCCCCTCCCCCTTCGCCCTCTCGCCCGACGGGCGCCCGGCGGCGGGCGGCCTGGACCCGGTGGACGTACCGGACGGGGGTACGTCGGAGGGGTCGACGGTCATGGTCGAGTTCGAGGGCCTGGAGAGCCGGGTGACGCCGTTCCCGGTCTCCGCCTCCAAATACTCGGCGCTCGCCCCCGTGAGCGGCGGCGGCCTGGTCTGGCTGCGCTGGCCGATCTCCGGGGCGCTGGGCGAGACGTTCGCCAACCCGGCCGACATGTCGGGGCGGCCGACCCTGGAGCACTTCAACATCGCGAAGGCCCGGAAGACAGAACTGGTCGACCACCTCGACTGGTTCGCGGTCAGCGGCGACTGCTCGCGCCTCGTCGTGATGGACGACGGCGAACTGCGCGCCGTCCCCGCCACCGAGCCCGGCGACGGCGACTCCACGGTCTTCCTGGACCTGCGCCGCATCCTGCACGAGGTCGACCCGGGGGCGGAGTGGCGGCAGGCGTACGGCGAGGCGGGCCGCATCATCCGCTCCTACTTCTGGGAGCCGGACATGTGCGGCATCGACTGGGACGGCGTACTGGACCAGTACCGCCCCCTGGTCGAACGAGTCGCGTCCCCGGACGAGTTCGCGGATCTGCTGCGCGAGGTGCTGGGCGAGCTGGGCACCTCGCACGCGTACGTCTCCCCCGCCCGCCGCAACGAGGGCCCGCCGCACTACCAGCGGGCGATCGGCCTGCTGGGCGCCAACCTGGTGTGCAGGGAAGGGGCTTGGACGATCCAGCGCATCCTGCCCGGCGACTCCTCGGACTCCAAGGCACGTTCACCGCTGGCGGGTACGGGGATCAGGGAGGGCGCGGTCCTGACCCACGTGGACGGCCGCCCGGTGGACCCGGTGGCGGGCCCGTACCCGCTGCTGACGGCGGCCGGCGGCACAACAGTGGAACTGACGTTCTCCCCATCGGGCGGCGGCCCCTCCCGTCGGGTGGCGATCATGCCCCTGGTGGACGAACGCCCGCTGCGCTACCAGGACTGGGTGGCCAAACGCCGTGATGTCGTACGGGAGTTGAGCGGCGGCAAGTGCGGCTACCTGCACATCCCGGACATGGGCGGCTCGGGCTGGGCCCAGTTCAACCGGGACCTGCGTCTGGAGGTCTCCCGACCCGCCCTGATCGTGGACGTCCGGGGCAACGCGGGCGGCCACATCAGCGAACTGGTCGTGGAGAAGCTCACCCGCAAGATCCTCGGCTGGGACCTGACCCGCAACGCCCAGGCGGTGAGCTACGCGTCCAACGCACCACGCGGCCCGGTCGTCGCCCTGGCCGACGAGGCGACCTCCTCCGACGGCGACATGATCACCGCCGCGTTCCGGCTGCTGAAGCTGGGCCCGGTGGTGGGCCAGCGCACCTGGGGCGGCGTGGTCGGCATGACCGGCCGCCACCGGCTGGGCGACGGCACGGTGATCACGGTCCCGATGAACGCCGCCTGGTTCGACACGTACGGCTGGTCGGTGGAGAACCACGGCGTCGAACCGGACGTGGAAGCCCTGCGCACCCCCCTGGACTGGGCGGAGGGCCGCTACGCGGTCCTGGACGACGCGGTCCGCCTGGCCCTGGACCTCCTGGCCGCCCACCCGGCGTCGACACCCCCGTCGTACGACACGGCCCCGGACCTGCGCAGGCCGCCGCTGCCGCCGAGGTGACCGCGGGCCGAGCCGGCCCGGGGATCCCCTGCGCGGACGGGTAAAGCACCCGTCCGGTCGCCCCGGGCAGGCGCTCGTCCGCGGGCGGCGGACAGGATGGAAGGGGCTGTCCACGTACGAGGGAGAGGTATGACCGAGAACGGCTCGGACAAGGTCGCGCGCGGTCGGCCCCGGGAGGACAGGAACCCGCTGCCCGCCCCGCCCGACCTGCGGCGGATCGGGGCGCACCCCGATTTCTGGTACCCGGTCGCCCTCTCCCGGAGCGTGCGGAAGGAAGGGGTGGCCGCCGCTGTGTTCGCCGGGGAGCGCATCGCGCTCTACCGCGCCCGGAGCGGTGCCGTCCACGCGCTGGAGGACCGGTGCGCGCACCGGCAGGTGCCGCTGAGCATGGGCGTCGTGGACGGCGAGACGCTCCGCTGCTGTTACCACGCCTGGGCCTACCGCGGCGACGGCCGCATCTCGCAGATCCCCTACCTCGCCAAGGGCGACGCCCGGCCGCCGCGCGGCGTGCGCGCGTACCCGGTCCGCGAGGCGTACGGCCTGGTGTTCGTCTTCCCGGGCGACCCGGAGAAGGCGGCGGTCACCCCGCTGCCGGACGTGCCGGCCTTCGCCTCACCGGCGTACAGGACGATGACGTTCTCCCGGACCGTGCGCTGCCACTACTCGTTCCTGCACGAGAACCTGCTCGACATGAACCACCAGTTCCTGCACCGGGGCGTGGTCGGCAAACTCCAGCCGAAGCTGCTGGGTTACGAGAGCGGGCCGACGTCGGTGGAGGCGCGCTACCTGTTCACGCACACCGGGGGCAAGCGCAACCGCAGTGCGAGTCTGCTCGCCGCCGAGGGCCTGGGCGGCCGGCCGTCCAGCGACGTCATGACCATCCGCACCGCATACCCCTACCAGACACTGGACCTGGTCCCGGAGAAGGCCGACCACCCGGCGCTGCGCCTGTGGGCGGTGTACGTCCCCGAGGACGCGGAGCAGCGCGTCTGTCACGCGTACGGGCTGCTCATGATCGAGAAGCCGAGGATTCCCGCCGCGTTGAGCGTGGCGTGGCCGTTCATCCGGCACTTCACCGAACGGGTCTTCGCGGAGGACCGCATGGCCGTCGAGGCCGAGCAGCGAGCGTGGGACGAGCAGGGCGAGGACCGCAACCACGAGGTCTTCAGCCTGATCCTGGACGTCCGCGACGTCCTGCGCGCGAACGGCGTCCCGCTCCTCCCCCGCACCTCCGCCAACGCCCGCCCCTGCGAGGGCCTGGCGCCCTGACCGGCTCCAAAGACGTCCTCAATCGCCGGACGGGCTGGGTTGTCTCAGCCCGCCCGACACCCCAGAGTTCGAGGGCACCCTTTCCAGCCCCGCCCCCCCCCCCCCCCCCCCCCCGCCCTTCTTCGTGCTTCGTGCGCGCGCCTGTGGGTGACGCTCAGGCGGCGGGGGAGCCGAGCTCGCGGGCCGCCTCGGTCAGGTCCTTCGCGGTGTCGATGGCCCGCCAGTACGCCCCGTGCGGCAGCGGATACCCGGCCAGCCGGCGCTCCCGGGCGAGCCGCGGGAACGTGGTCCGCTCATGGTCGCCCCGGTCCGGCAGCAGCTTCGTGAACGCCGGCGAGAACACGTACACCCCGGCGTTGATCAGATACGGCGAGGGCGGCGACTCGATGAAGTCGGTGATGTGCCCGAACGCGTCCGTCTCCACAGCACCCCAGGGGATCCGGGGCCGGGCGAGGGCGAGGGTGGCGGTGGCATCGCGCTCCGCGTGGAAGGCGGCCATCTCCCGCAGGGAGAAACGGGTCCAGATGTCACCGTTCGTCGCGTACCACGGCTGATCGGCGTCGGGCAGGCGCTCGGCCGCGTACTTCAGCCCGCCGCCGCGCCCGAGCGGTTCGGTCTCCACAACGGTGGTGACCCGGAGCGGCAGGACGGCCGCCTCCAGCCACTCCTGCAGCACCTCGGCGAGATGCCCGCAGGAGACCACGGCGTCGGTGACTCCCTCAGCGGCCAGCCAGGACAGCTGATGGCCGATGATCGGAGTCCCGGTCCCGGGGATCTCGACCATCGGCTTGGGGCGGTCGTCGGTGTACGGCCGCAGCCGCGACCCCTGGCCACCGGCAAGGATCACGGCCTGCGTCGGATACGTATGCATGGCAGGCACGATATGCGGTGCCAGCCGAAGGGAGGCGGCGCTCGACGCTACCGCCTCCCGGGACTCAGCCCCCCGGGACTCAGCCTCCGGGGCTCAGCCTCCGGGGCTCAGCCTCCAGGGCTCAGCTGAACGACTCAGCTGAACTGGGCGACGCCGGAGGCGAACGAGGTGTCGCAGACCGGCCGGGAGAAGCGGTGCGCACGGGTCGGGCCGTACTGCTCGACGGCCGCCTTGCCGAGCGCCTTCGCGATCGACATGCAGTGGCGGGCGAGCGACGGGCGCTGCTCGACGGCGCGCTGGAGCCCCGTGAGCGCGGTGCCCGGGTCCTTCTCCTGGAGCTCCACGAGCAGCTTCTCGCGCAGGATGTCCTGCGGGGCGTGCGGCTTCGCGGGCTTGGACACGGTCTCCGAGGAGGCGGCCAGCAGCTTGGAGTCGTTGTCCGACGCCGCCCACGGAACGCTGGTGACCGCGAGGGTCCCGGACAGAACCATGACGACGGGCAGGACGAGAGCGAGAGATCGGCCGATGCGGCGCGCGGTATGGGTCACGCAGCGAGCGTAGCGGCCAGTGATGACTTGGCGACAATTCGTCACCCTCGCGGGGGATGGTTCGACGCGCCCTTTCGAATACGAGGTTGACGAACGAGGGTGAAATGCCCTGTGTGCCGGGGTATTTGACGCGCCCCGGCAACGAAACCCAAACCCGCCGGGACCACGCAAACGGCCCCGCACCGCCGGGCGTTGCCGGATGTGCGGGGCCGTGCGTACGGCAGGAGGCGGGTCAGTTGGTGAGCCGCTCGCCGGTGGAGGTCGCGAAGACGTGCAGCTCGTCCGGGCGCGGGACGACGTGCAGCTCGGTGCCCTTCTCCGGGACGGCACGGCCGCCGACGCGGACGACCAGGTCCTTGTGCTCGCCGCCGACCTGCGTGGAGCCGTAGACGAATCCGTCGGCGCCGAGCTCCTCGACGACGTTGACGGAGACGGCGAGACCGGCCGGCTCGTCCGAGGAGTCCTTGGTCAGAGACTTCGCGGCGGCGCCGCCGTGCTCGACGATGTCGAAGTGCTCGGGCCGGATGCCGACCGTGACGGTGGTGTCCCCGCGGTCCGCGGCGGCGGAGAGCGCCTCACGCGACACCGGCACCACGCTGTTGCCGAACTTCACGCCGCCGTCGGTGATCGGGACCTCGACGAGGTTCATCGCGGGCGAGCCGATGAAGCCGGCGACGAAGAGGTTCGCCGGGCGGTCGTACATGTTGCGCGGCGAGTCGACCTGCTGGAGCAGCCCGTCCTTCAGCACCGCGACCCGGTCGCCCATGGTGAGGGCCTCGACCTGGTCGTGGGTGACGTACACGGTGGTGATGCCGAGGCGGCGCTGCAGCGAGGCGATCTGCGTACGGGTGGAGACACGGAGCTTGGCGTCGAGGTTCGACAGCGGCTCGTCCATGAGGAAGACCTGCGGCTCACGCACGATGGCCCGGCCCATCGCCACACGCTGACGCTGACCACCGGAGAGCGCCTTCGGCTTGCGGTCCAGGTACTCGGTGAGGTCCAGCATCTTGGCGGCCTCTTCGACCTTCGCCCGGATCTCGGTCTTGTTCACACCGGCGATCTTGAGCGCGAAGCCCATGTTGTCCGCGACGGACATGTGCGGGTAGAGCGCGTAGTTCTGGAACACCATGGCGATGTCCCGGTCCTTCGGCGGCAGGTGCGTGACGTCGCGGTCACCGATGCGGATCGCGCCGCCGTTGACGTCCTCAAGACCCGCGAGCATGCGCAGGGAGGTCGACTTGCCACAACCGGAGGGACCGACGAGGACGAGGAACTCACCGTCCGCGATGTCGATCTCGAGCTGGTCCACGGCCGGCTTCGTGGAGCCGGGGTAGACGCGGGACGCCTTGTCGAACGTGACACTGGCCATGCGGAATCTTCTCCTCAACCGGCAGGAACGTGCCGGACGATCCGAGTAGGGAGTGGTCTGGTCCACTGAGTGAACCTGCGGTGACGCTACCTGGCGTTCATGTGTCCTGTCAGTACCTCTTGGGTCACGAAAAATGCTTCGCGGACGTGAGGGACGGCAGAGCAACGAACTTTTGACCCGCCCACGTTTATGCGGCTTCCTGCTTCGACACCCACTGCCGACCGGACACCACCCTGAGGGCGACACCCCGCCGGTCTCACACGGACTCCACAGGCATCACGGCCGACGGCCCGTCGGTCCGGTACGTACGTTCTCAAGCGTCTCTGAGCCGGCTACGCAGTCAGCACCACATCAGGCATCTCTGACGCCCTGATCATCGAGGGCATGGCTCGGCCAGGCGGCAGCGCCGACGCCACCAGCTCGTACAGGCGCATCCCCTCGTCCCGCAGGTTCCGCGCCGCGTTCACATCCCGGTCGTGCTCAGCGCCGCACCCACCGCACGACCAGCCACGCACGGCAAGATCCAGCTTCGGCCCGATCGCCCCGCAGGCCGAGCACCGCCGCGTCGACGGAAAGAACCGGTCCACGAGGACCAGCGTCCGCCCATACCACGCGCACTTGTACTGCAGCAGTCGCAGCAGGGTGCCCCACGAGGCATCCAGGATCGCCCGGTTCAGCGCCGCCTTTCGCCGACCGCCCTTGCCCTTGGGCGACCGTACGAGGGAGGCGACGGCCAGGTCTTCCACCACGAGCACTTGGTTCTCGCGCACGAGGCGGGTGGTGAGCTGGTCCAGCGCGTCCCTGCGGACGTCCCCGATCAGGGCATACAGCCGGGCGATCTCCTGCCGTGCCTTCTCTCTGTTCCTCGATCCTCTCTTCTTACGGTGCAGACTCCGCTGGAGATCCGCGAGCTTCGCCCCGTATTTCTTGAGTAACCGGGGATGGTCCACCTTCTCCCCGTCGTCCAACGTGACCAGCGCCGCCAGCCCGAGGTCCAGACCGACCGCCTTCGGCGCACCGCCGTCCCGCAGGAAGAGGGGCGGCAGCGGCTCGATCCGCTCTTCGACGAGCACGGAGACGAAGAAGCGGCCCGCCCGGTCCCGGGTCACGGTCAGCTTCACCGGCCGCACACCCGCCGGAAGCGGACGGGACCAGCGGATACGCAGCGGTCCGGACTGCTTGGCCAACGCGATCAGCCCTGTACCCGGCTGATCCGGGTCCTCCACCCAACGGAAGCCTGTACGGACGTAGATCGCGGAGTCGCGGGAACTCCCCTTCTTCTTCCGCTTCGGATACTCCTTCGAGCCGCTGAAGAACCGTCCGAAAGCGGCGTCGAGATGACGGAGCGCCTGCTGGAGAACGGTCGAGGAAACCTCCTGCAGCCACTGCGCCCCCTCGGCATTTCGCCAGCCTGTGAGAGCCCGGCAGGACTCGGCGTATCCGAAGGACACTCGGTGCTCTCGCCATGCCTTGTCCCGCAGGGCGAGGCCCTCGTTGTACGTCCAGCGGCAGGCACCGAAGGTCTTGATCAGCTGCTCGGCCTGGGTAGGGGTGGGGTAGCAGCGGTACCGGTAGACACGCTGGCGGGTGTCGGCCTCCGGTGCCCGCCGCTGCATCGGCACGGCCACCCGCTGCCGATGCTTGACCGGGTCGGGCACGCCAAGAGCCTCGCGCTTGATGCGCTTGGCCTCCGCTCCGGTCACGCGGATCAGCTTGTTTCCCCCTGCGGCCTCGGCCACGACCCTCCCCCTGTCCGATATTCGGATGGCACTGCAGTGCGTTCAACGAACAGGTGAGTGGGAGGTTACGGCTGCCCGATATGCATGCCCGCGGGGGAGCGGGGCTGTGTAGAGTTGTGGCGTTACTGGCGCGCGTCCGGCGTGCACCCTGCCTCCTTAGCTCAGTCCGGCCCAGAGCGGCTGTCTTGTAAACAGCAGGTCGTCGGTTCGAATCCGACAGGGGGCTCAGCGCGAAGCCCAGGTCAGATGCCTTCTGACCTGGGCTTCTTTCGTCGGTCTGCCGTGGGCGGCGCAGGCTCGTTTATGTGTCGTCGATCGGACCCTTATCGCGTTTCCCTAGGGTCGCGGGCGAGTTCCGAACTCCTTGGGGGAACCGCATGCTCCGCATCCACTTCAACGACGCGGATCTGGCCAGGACCCGACTCGCCCCCGCCCCCGACCCGCTGTTCGAGGTCGCCGCGAGCATGCACCGGCTGCAGTCCAGCCGGGGTCGCTGGGCCTACGCCGGGTGGTATCGGGCGGCGCGGCGGGATCTGCGGGAGCGGGGGTTGGAGCGGGCTCTGCGAGGTGTTCTGTTGCCTCTGTATCCCCGGGCCGCCTATTACCCGGACTTTTTGACGCCGTCCTCCGGGGTGGAGGGTCTTGAAGCGGGGCTGGAGGCGTACTCGTTGCTCCATGAGCCTGCGGCTCGTCCCCTGCGGGACGAGGACCCCGGGCGTTCGCTGGCCGATCTGCTCGGGCGGGCCCGGGCCATCGCCCTGCAGGCGGCGGCCGGTGGTGCCACTACGGGGGAGATCGCCCGGGCCGCCGGGGTTTCGGCGTCCGCGGCCAGCAGGCATGCCACCGTGCTGCGTGATGCGGGGCTCGTGACGACCGTCCGTAACGGGCCCTCTGTTCTGCATACGCTCACCCCTGCCGGTGCGGCTGTTCTGCGTGCGGCCCGGGGTGCGGCGGGCGACGCGGGGCCGTTGAGCTGAGCTGACGGGATTGGTCGCGCCACCGTTGTCCGCTGAGGGCGCCGGCCGCCGTGGTGTGTGTGGTCCGTTCGGGGGCTGACAGAATGCGGGCATGGTTCCGTCGTTGCAGCTCGACACCCGGGTCGCCCCCGGGTGCACCACGCTGGTCATCTCGGGTGAGTGCGACCAGGACGACGTCGAGGTCCTGGAGCGGGCGCTCGCGAGGCTGGTGGAGGACCCGCCGCCGGCCCTGGTCGTCGATGTGTCGCGGCTTCTCTTCGGCGACTCGGCGCTGCTGCACTTCCTGCTGTCCGCGCAGCGGGCGCAGACCGCTGCCGGGGGGCTGCTGGAGGTCCGGGGGCCGCTCGCTCCCACGGTGGAGCGTCTGTTGCGGGAGACGGGCACCTATGAGGCCTTCACCATTACCGGTGCCGGGGATGCCGCCTGAGGCGGTGACTCCTTGCGGTGTCCGGCGGCGTTCGGCCGGGGGGCACGCGTCGGTCCTGGCCGTGGGAGCGGGGGCCGGCCGGTCCGGTAGGTATTTTGGGACGTGGAGCGGGTACCCGGGAAGGCCAGGCCTCGTTGACCGGGCGAGCACGATTCTGTACGGAGAGGACGAGGTGGGCCGATGTCCGAGCTGACGGACGGGGGCTCCCGCCTTCCTGAGTTCTCTTCCGCGGACGGGGACTTCCGCCTTCCTGAGTTGTCTCCGGTGGATGAGGGCTCCCGCCTTCCTGGGTTCGGTCCTGAGGCCGTCGGTGTACGGAGTCCGGGGCCGGAGAGGCGTTGCGTTCGGATCGCCGCTCCGCTGAAGGCCCGGGACGCGCGGGCGGAGGTGGGCCGGCTGCTGGCCGGTGTGGCCGGTGAGAGGTGCGTCAACGACGCGCTGCTGGTCGTCTCCGAGCTGATCTCCAACGCGGACCGTCACGGCGGCGGGCTGCGTGAGTTCGCCGCGGGTGTCGAGGACGGGCATCTGTGGCTGGAGGTGGCCGATCACAGTGAGGTGCTGCCGGCGAGTGCCGCCCATGATCCGCTGGTCCCGGGTGGCTTCGGCTGGTCGCTGGTGCGGCGGTTGTCCGTCGACGCGCGGATCAGGCCGTGGACGGCCGGTGATGGACCGGGCAAGACGATCGTGGTGTCCCTGCGGCTGGAGTGAGGTTCGGGCGGGCGGTGGTGTCGAAGCGCGCGCTTGATCGTTCAGCCGGGGGGTACACGCCCGTCACCCGGACACCGAGGAAAGAGCGATGAACAGCAGCGCGACGGCCGACGAGCAGGGCGGCTCGGAGACCGTGTGGGACAGGCGGGCCGCGTCTCCGGACGGTGGTGAGCTGGCGGTTTCGCTGGCGCTGTCCGACGGCAGGGCGTTGGTCACGGCGGTGGGCGGCATGGAGTGGCGGTGCACGTGGCCGCTGGAACAGGCCCTGGATCACGAGTGTCTGGCGGCCACGTCGGAGACCTGGCTCGACCTCTCTGGTCTGGAGTTCGCCGACTCCTCGTTGCTCCATCTGCTGCTGGAGTCGCAGCGTGTCCACCGGGCCAGGGACGCCCGGCTCGTCCTGGCGGGGGCTCTGCAGCCGGTGGTGGAGCGGCTGTTCACGGTGACGGGGACGGCCGCGTTCTTCATGCGTACGCCGTTGTAGCCGTACGGGCGGGGGTCAGGCGTCGCCGTCGAGTCCGGGTGAGGGCCGCCCCTGGTCTCCGGGGCGGGTGGTCGCTCTGCTCGTCGTGCTGCCGGGGGCGAGGTGTTCCAGGGTGCCGGTGAGGCGCAGGATCCGGTCGACCGTGGGGTGGAGGCGTTCCAGGTTCAGGGTCACGCGGGCGGCCGTGCAGCGGCGGTGGAGCATCAGGAGTGCGGCCAGGCCCATGGAGTCGAGGCCGTCGATCCCGGAGCAGTCCAGGTGCAGTACGTCCGGGGCGGGGATCTGGTCGAGGTACCGGGTGGCGGTGACCAGGAAGTCGTCGCAGGTGTCGTAGTCCAGGTAGCCCTCCGCCCGTACCCGGACGCTCCTGGAGCTCGGGGTGGGGGCGGGTGTCAGGGTGAACGGGGACGGGGCGGACCCGTAGGGCGGCATCATGCGGGGTTCCTGGTGTCGGTGCGGTGGACGGGGCCTGCACCGGTCAGGTGGTCCGTCGCCTGGTCGATCATTCGGGTGGTGCGGGGGAAGTCCTTGAGCTCGGCGCGCAGGAGGTCCAGCGCCGGGACGAGTGAGTGGGCGGGCACGCCGCGCGCGTCCAGGATGCGTGCCGTCCATGCCAGGAACCCGGTGAACAGGTCGGCCCGGTCGAGGTAGAGGGCGGTGGCCAGGAAGTGGACGATGTGGGCGATGTCCTCGGCGGTGCGGTCGTGTTGGGCGCGGCTGTAGTCCCGCATCGGGGGAAACCGTTCCGCCAGGCCTGCCATGACCGTGCGCACGAGTGCCGGGCGGGTGCGGGTGACCAGGGTGTACTCCTGGTCGGACAGGTGGGGGAGGTCGTCGACGGGCTGGTGCGGCGACGCGGGCC
>NZ_JAFEUF010000196.1 GCF_016901035.1 Streptomyces durocortorensis | reverse complement strand
CGCCCAGGCGGAGTTCTTCGAGGACGAGCCGGTCGGCCCGCCCCGCCGCCCCGCGCCCGCCGGTGTCCTCTTCCTGGAGAACGGCGGCGGCAAGTCCGTCCTGCTCAAGCTGATCTTCTCGGTGATGCTCCCCGGCCACCGCAACACCCTCGGCGGGGCCAGCTCCGGCGTGCTGCGCAAGTTCCTCCTCGCCGACGACTGCGGGCACGTCGCCCTGGAGTGGCAGCACACCCTCACCGGTGAGTGCGTCGTCGTCGGCAAGGTCAGCGAGTGGCGGGGCCGCCAGGTCTCCAACGACCCGCGCAAGTTCGCCGAGGCCTGGTATTCGTTCCGCCCCGGACCCGGGCTCAGCCTGGACAGCCTGCCCGTCGCCGAGGCCTCCGCCGTGGGCCGCCCCGCCGAAGGCGTCTCCGGGGCGCGCGGCAGGCGGCGTACGATGAAGGGCTTCCGCGACGCACTGATGGACGCGGGCAAGTTCTACGCCCACCTCGACGTGCACTGGGAAGAGATCCACGACCGCTGGAACGAACACCTCGGCGACCTCGGTCTCGACCCCGAACTCTTCCGCTACCAGCGCGAGATGAACGCCGACGAGGGCGAGGCCGCCGGACTCTTCGCGGTCAAGAAGGACTCCGACTTCACCGACCTCCTGCTGCGCGCCGTCACCGACACCCGCGACACCGACGGCCTCGCCGACCTGGTCAGCGGCTTCGGCAACAAGCTGGGCCGCCGCGCCGAGCTGACCGCCGAACGCGACTTCACCGCCGGCTCCGTGGACCTCCTCGGCCGGATCGTCGAGGCCACCGACACCCGCGCCCGGGCCCGCGACATCCACGCCGGGGCCGAACGTCGCACCCGCACCCTGGCCCGCCGCCTGGCCGCCCGCGCCGCCGAGGAGCGCGGCCGCACCGCCGAGCTGGCCGAACGTGTCACCGCCGCCGCCCACACCGTCACCGAAGCCGAGTCCACCCGGGGCAGCCGCTCCCTCATCGCCGCCGAACTGGCCTACCGGCACGCCTCACTGGCCCTCACCGCCGCCGAGAAGAGCGCTGCCGCCGGACGCAAGGAGCTGGTCGAGGCCCGCACCCTGCACTCCGCCTGGCAGGCCGCCGAAGCCGTCCTGCGCCACCGCGCCGCCGCCACCGACCTCGTCCGCGCCCTGCACCGGGCCGCCGAGGAGGGCGAGCGCCTCGCCAACGAGGAGGAGGAGCGCTCCGACACCCTTCAGGCCACCGGCGAACGCGCCCACCGCGACGCCACGGTCGCCGCCACCGAGGCCCAGCGCGCCCGCAGCGAGGCCGGGCATCTGCGCCAGCGCCTCGCCGAGGTCGGCCAGGAGACCGCCGAGGCCGTCCGGGCCGGCTGGCTCGACGACACCGCGCCCGACGCCGACCCCGCCCGCGCGGCCCTCGCCGCCAGCGACGCCGAACAGTCCGCCGTCGCCGCCTGGGACACCGCCCGCGAAGCCGCCCGATCCGCCGCCGACACGTCCCGCGAGGCGGCTGCCGCCGAGAGCCGCGCCGAACTGGCCGCCGCCCGCGCCGCAGACGGGGCCAAGGCCGCCGAGCAGAGTTACGAGGACGAGTTCCGCGCCGCCGCGTCCATCGCCGCCGACCCCCGCCTCGCGGACCTGCTGGGCCTGCCCTCCGGCACCGGCGTCCCGCACCCCCGCCGGGAATCCGGCGACGAGGCGTCAGGGCCCGCCCAGGGCGCCACGGCACACACCGGCCCGGGGAACGGCGACGGCGGGACGACCGCGACCACCGCCACCGACCCGGTCACGGCCACCGACCCGGCCACCGCCGCCGACCGCGCCGTCGCCCTCGCCGACCAGCCCGCCACCGCCCAGCAGCCCCTGACCGCCGAGGAGTTCGACCGCAGCGCCGACGAACTGCGCGACCTCCTCGACCAGTCCGTCACCGCCGCCGAGCGCCGCCTCTTCGACCTGCACACCGCCGCCGCCGACGACGCCCGCATCCTCGGCGCCCTCGGCGAGGGCGGGCTGCTGCCGCCCGGCCCCGACGTGCTGGCCACCGTCGAGTATCTCGGCGAGCACGGCATCCCCGCCCTGCCCGGCTGGCGCTACCTCGCCCAGGCCGTGGACCCGGCCGACCTCGCCGCCGTCCTCGCGCACCGCGCCGAACTGGTCGACGGCGTCGTCATTACCGACCCCGACGCCCACACCCGCGCCCGCGAGGTCCTCGGCGGCGCGGCCCTGCTGCCGCGCTCGGCCGTCGCCGTCGGCACAGCCGCCGCACTCCTGGCCCCCGTCCCGGCCCCCGGCACCGGCTCCGAGACCGCGAGCGACGGCGTCTTCCTCGTCCCGCCGAACCCGGCCATGCACGACGAACACGCCGCCGACGAAGAACGCCACGCGCTGCGCAGCCGCGCCGCCGCCCGCGACGAGGACATCAGGACGCTGGCCGCCCGTCTCTCCGGCGACCGCGCCCTCGCGTCCCGCATCGGCTCGTGGCGCGCCGACTGCCCGCCCGGCATGCTCGCCGAACTGGCCGAGGCCGCTGCCACCGCCCGCACGGCCGCCGAGAGCGCCGAAGCCGTCCTCGCCGAGGCCCGCACCGCCCGCGCCGAGGCCGACGAGGCCGCCGCCGACACCGCCCGGGTCCGCGACGAACGCCAGGAAGCCGCCCAGCGGGCCCGCCGCGTCGCCGACGCCCTCGCAGGACTTGCCCACCGGCTCCGCGAGCGCTCCGGCTGGCAGGCCCGCCTGCGCGAACTGGTCGACGAGGCCGCCGAGTCCGAGGCCCGCGCCGCCGTCTGCCTCGACCTCGCCCGCGCCGCCGACGAGGACCGCCGCGCCGCCCAGCGCGCCGGGGACGACGCCCGCCGCACCGCTCGCGCCCTGCGGGCCGAGCGCGCCGAGATCGCCGGCGTCCCCGAAGTCCTCCCCGAGGAGGACGAGTCGAAGGCCCGCACCGCCCTGCCCACCCTGCGCGAGGCCTACCGGGCCGCGTCCCAGCTGTACGAGAAGGTCGGCGTCGGCGCCGACCTGCGCGCCGAACAGGCCCGTGCCGAGAGCGACGAGAGCGCCGCCCTGGCCGAGCTGGACCGCCTCACCAACAAGGTCCGCACCCGCGCCGCCCAACTCCTGGAGGGCACCGACGGAGCCGACGGCCCGTCCCGCCAGGCCGCCGCCGCCCGCGCCGAAGCGCACGTCCAGCTCCTGGAGACCCGCGCCTCCACCGCCAGCGAGCACCTGGGCCGGCTGCGCGGCGAGGCCGAACGGCTCGCCCCCGACGACGAACGCCCCCACCACACCGAACTGCCGGACGACCTGGCCCCGGCCGACGCCGAGAGCGCCCAGGCCCTCCTGCGTACCGCCACCGCCGAACTGGCCGACGCCACCGCCGCCCTGGACACCGCCCGCGCCGCCCACAGCGAGCTGCTGCGCGCCCACCGCACCGCCGAGGACTCCGCCGGCGGCTTCGACGAGACCGCGGCCCTCCTGCGGGACCTCCTGCGCGACCACGGCGCGGAGGAGGGCACCGAGGACCCCGACCCGTACCCCGGCAGTCTGGAGGAGGCCCGGCAGTCCGCCGCCGAGTCCCGCCGCTCCCTGCGCGGCTGCAACGCCGACCTCTCGGCCGCCGAGAGCGCCGTCCGGGAAGCGAGCGACATCCTCGTGCGGCATGCCAACTCCACCCGCTACGAGCAGGTCCGCACCCCCGCCCGCCAGCAGATCCGCGAACTGCCCGCCTCCGCGCTGCCCGAGCACGCCCAGAAGTGGGCCGACGCCTTCGCCCCACGCCTCCGCGTCCTCACCGACGAACTGATCCAGCTGGAGCGCAACCGCGACTCGATCGTCGACCGGCTGCGCGGACTGGTCGAGTCGGCGCTCACCACCCTGCGCTCCGCCCAGCGGCTCTCCCAGCTCCCCGAAGGACTGGGGGAGTGGTCGGGTCAGGAATTCCTCCGTATCCGCTTCGAGGAACCCGACCAGGCCACTCTCACCGAGCGTCTCGGCGAGGTCATCGACGAGGCCACCAGCGCCGCCCTCAAGAAGAACTCCGACCTGCGCCGGGACGGCATGTCCCTGCTGCTGCGGGGCGTCGAGGCGGCCCTGCGCCCCAAGGGCATCGCGGTGGAGATCCTGAAGCCGGACGCCGTGCTGCGCGCCGAGCGTGTCCCGGTCGGGCAGATGGGCGACGTCTTCTCCGGCGGCCAGCTGCTCACCGCCGCCATCGCCCTCTACTGCACGATGGCGGCCCTGCGCAGCAACGACCGGGGCCGCGACCGTCACCGGCACGCGGGCACCCTGTTCCTCGACAACCCGATCGGCCGCGCCAACGCCACCTACCTGCTGGAGCTCCAGCGGGCGGTGTCGGACGCGCTGGGCGTACAACTGCTCTACACGACCGGCCTGTTCGACACGACCGCGCTCGCCGAATTCCCCCTGGTCATCCGGCTGCGCAACGACGCCGACCTGAGGGCTGGGCTCAAGTACATCAGCGTGGAGGAGCATCTGCGCCCCGGCCTGCCGCAGCAGGACCCGGACGGTGAGACGGTCCACGGCGAGATCACGGCGACCCGCATGTTCAAGAGGAGCGAGCAGACCGCGGCCGCCGCCCACCCGGCCCCCGAACCGGGCGAGTAGCGCCGCCCGGCCGCAGACCGATCAGGAGGTCAGGCCCGGGAGAGGTCGCCGGTACTCCGGCGGCCGCCTATGGCCCCGCCCGTGCCGTCCCGCTCGGCCGCCCGCTCGGCCCGGCGGGACCGGCGCCGCTCACGACGTATCTGACGGGCCGAGCTGCTCGGCACGGACACCACGCCGTTGCGCTGGTTCCACACCTGCCGGGTCACCCAGACGTCCAGGACCGCCCAGGTGGCGACCACCGTGCTGGCCACGCTGCTGAGCACCATCGGGAAGGCCAGCCAGGAGCCGGTCAAGGTGCTCAGGAAGGCGACCATCGCCTGGATGATCGTCAGCGACATGATCAGAACGGCGCGCACCGCTGCCGTCCGCACCGCGTCGGGCATCCGCCGCTTCGAGGCCGGCTCCTCCACCCACAACTGCCGCGGCACCCGCACCCCGTCCGCGGCTTCCGTCCGCGCGGCCGCCGATGCTCCGGCGCTCCCGCGTTCCTGCGTACTCAAGGCCTTCAACTCCCCACCACTGTCCGACTTCAGGGTGGCTGCCCGGCTTGCGCCGGTTCTACGCGGGCGGAACACGTCCGTCCTGCCGCGCACGACCCCACCGTGCGTCTACCCCGTACATATGGACGAACCACTCGTCCCGAAGATTCCCCCGAAAAAGCACGCGCAGGGCACAGAAGGTCACGGAGCGAAGAATTCCAGCCAACTGATACGTGCCGGTGCCGAGGAGTCCGGCCGTTGTCCTCTGTCGCTTTCGCGAATTTCATCTCCGGGAATACCGGGACAACTCATGATCAAGTACAGGGCGGACGGCTGAAAATCATCCGGACGTGTCTTCGAGTTGTCTCTGTGTCAGTAGTAGGCTCGCGCCGTTTATTGACGGAGAAGACAACCCGCGCGCCCATCGCGCGGGGCGACCCCCGCGGTGCGGGGCCGATCTGGGGGAGGCCATGCGCTTTCGCGGGAAGTCCATCCGCAGGAAGATCGTGGCGTTGCTGCTGGTGCCGCTCGTCTCCCTCACGGGCCTCTGGGTCTTCGCCACCTACATCACCGGCCGTCAGGCCGATGACCTGATGAGCGCCGGATCCATCGTGGAGAAGGTCGGCCACCCCCTGGAGGACGCCGTCCGCGCCGTCCAGGACGAGCGACGGCAGACCCTGGTCTTCCTCGCCGACCCCCGTGCCTCCGACGCGCTCCCCGTCCTCATGGGCCAACGCGCCGCCACCGACCGCATCGTGGGCGAGGTCAGGGAGAACGCCCGGGCACAGGACGTCCGCGAAGCGCTGAGCGCCGCCGACAACAGCCGCCTGGACGCGGTCCTGAGCGCCGTCGACGGACTGGAAGCCCTGCGCGAATCGGTCGAGAAGCGCACCATCAGCCGGGCGAAGGCCCTGGACTTCTACAACGGCCTCGTCGACCCCTCGTACCGCTTCCTCAACGGACTCCACACCCTGGAGAACGTGTCGATGGACAAGCAGATGCGGGCTCTGGTCGGCGTCTCCCGGGCCCGGGAGACGCTCTCGCGCGAGGACGCGCTGATCGCCTCCGGCCTCATCGCCGGCCGCTTCACCACCGCCGAACTGCGCCAGATATCCGGCCTCGTGGCGCAGCGCGAGCTGCTCTACGAGGTCAACCTGGAGAACCTGCCCGCCGACGAACGCCGACGCGTCGAGCAGTTCTGGGGCAGCCCCGACACCGAACCACTGCGCACCGCCGAGGACGCCCTGATCGCCGCCGGACCGGCGAAGCTCCCCGGCGCCGTCGACGCCGCCCGCTGGGAGGAGGCAGCCGTGCCCGTCCTCGAACGGCTGGCCGGCGACTCCACGGAGATGGGCAACCGGTTCCAGGACCGCGCCGAACCCGCCGGCTACCGGGTCCTCGCGCAGGCCGGGATCGCCGGAGTCCTCGGGTTCCTGGCCCTGATCGTCTCGATCTTCGTCTCCGTCCGCATCGGCCGTGAACTCGTCCGCGACCTCTCCCGGCTGCGCAAGGACGCCCACGAGGTGTCCGGCGTCCGGCTGCCGAGCGTGATGCGCCGGCTGGCGGCGGGTGAACAGGTCGACGTCGAGACCGAGGCCCCGCACCTCAGTTACGAGCCCGACGAGATCGGCCAGGTCGGGCAGGCCCTCAACACCCTTCAGCGGGCCGCCGTCGAGGCCGCGGTCAAGCAGGCCGACATGCGACGCGGCGTCTCCGAGGTCTTCGTCAACCTCGCCCGCCGCAACCAGGTCCTCCTGCACCGCCAGCTCACCCTGCTGGACGCGATGGAGCGCCGCACCGAGAACAGCGACGAACTGGCCGACCTGTTCCGCCTCGACCACCTCACCACCCGCATGCGGCGGCACGCCGAGGGGCTCGTGATCCTCTCCGGCGCGGCCCCCTCCCGCCAGTGGCGCAAGCCCATCCAGCTGATGGACGTGGTGCGCGCCGCCGTCGCCGAGGTCGAGGACTACGAACGCATCGAGGTCCGGCGCCTCGCCCGGATCGGCGTCGGCGGACCCGCCGTGGCCGACCTCACCCACCTGATCGCCGAACTCCTGGAGAACGCCACCGTCTTCTCGCCCCCGCACACCGCGGTCCAGGTGCACGGCGAACGCGTCTCCAACGGCTTCACCCTCGAAATCCACGACCGCGGTCTCGGCATGGCCCCCGAGGTGCTCCTCGACGCCAACCTGCGGCTCGCCGAGACCCCCGACTTCGAGCTCTCCGACACCGACCGGCTCGGCCTGTTCGTCGTCAGCCGGCTCGCCCAGCGCCAGAACGTCCGGGTCTCCCTCCAGAAATCGCCGTACGGAGGCACCACCGCGGTCGTGTTCATCCCCGCCGCCCTGCTCACCGAAGCCCCCGACACCCACGGCACCGGGTTCCGACTCGACCGCCGGGCCGAGCGGGCGATCGGCAGCGGCCGGGGCTCCGATGGGGCCCAGGGCACGCAGAGCACGGCCACGGGCGGCGAGCGCCGCGTCAACGGCAGGTCCGCCGTCCTGTCGCCGGTGCCCACCGGGCTCACCGGACCGGGCGTCCTGGACGGGCCGGTCGAGCTGGAAGCCCCGGTCGGCCCGCTGGACTTCGCCGGCGACCCGCTGGACCGTACGCCGGACCCGGCCCTGGACCCGGCCCTCGGCCCCGTCCTGGACGGCGTGTCCGACCTGGAGGACACCGAGAGCGAGCGCGGCGGCATCTTCCGCGCCCGGGACCTGCGCCGCGAGGGCGACCGCGAGCCCGACGGCCACCAGCCCGGCGGCCCCCGCCGGGACACCGACCGGGACCAGCACCAGCAGGCCCGCGACCACGGCGACGAGTCCACGGCGGAGGTCCGCCCGATGCGCCCCGCCGGGCCCGTACCGCTGCCCCGCCGTACCCCGCCGACGCTGGTCACCGACCGGGGCCGCCGTGTCGACGGCCCGGGCGACGGCCCGGCTGCCCCCCTGAAGGCCACCGGCCCGGTCCGGCGCACCGCCGACCGGACCCCCGAGGCGGCCGACAGGCCCCATACCTCCGACGCCCCCTGGACCACGCGGGCCGCCGCCCGCCGCACGGCGGACACGACAGAGGCACCGCGCACCGCGGAGCCGTCCCGCTCGACCGAGCCACCGCGCGCACCCGAGCCGCTCCGCACACCGGGGGCCGGGCGCGAGGAGACCCCGGCGGCGGCCGGCCCACCGACGCCCGACACCGTGGGCGGACTGCCCCGGCGGGTCCGGCAGGCCAGCCTCGCCCGCCAGCTCCGTGAGGACTCCCCGGAACGGACGGTGCACCGGGCGCCCGTGGACACGTTCGACGACGCCGAGCGCGACGCCGACGAGGTACGCGACCGCATGGCCTCGCTCCAGCGAGGCTGGCAGCGCGGCCGTCAGCAGAACGCCGAACCCGGGACCACCGGTACAACCGAGCACACCGAACTCGCCGAGACGACCGGTACAACCGAGAACACCGCTACAACCGAGAACACCGCGACCACCGCGACAACCCAGAACACCGCGACCACCGAATCCGCCGAGGACACCGCGCACACCGGCGACCCCGGTGGCACAGCACCAGGAACCACTCCGGGAGGGGACGGTCGATGACCGCACCGAACGCCGCAGCACACAACCCCGCACGCCACGGCTCGGGCGAACTGAACTGGCTGCTCGACGAACTCGTCCAGCGCGTCGCCAGCATCCGCAAGGCGCTGGTGCTCTCCAGCGACGGACTCGCCACCGGCGCCTCGGCGGACCTCACCCGCGAGGACAGCGAGCATCTCGCCGCCGTCGCCTCCGGGTTCCACAGCCTCGCCAAGGGCGTGGGTCACCACTTCGACGCGGGCCGGGTGCGCCAGACCGTCGTCGAACTGGACGAGGCGTTCCTCTTCGTCACGGCGGCCGGCGACGGAAGCTGTCTCGCCGTCCTGGCCGAGGCCGACTCCGATGTGGGCCAGGTCGCGTACGAGATGACGCTGATGGTCAAGCGCGTGGGGGCCCATCTGGCCAACGCCCCACGGACGACCGGTCTGCCCGCCGGAGGCTGAGCGTGGCGGGCATGAGCGCCGACTCCCCCCGGGGCACCGGCCCCGGATCCCCGGACGGTACCGCCGACCCCCAGTCCTCGCGGTGGTACGACGCGGACGCGGGACCGGTGGTCCGTCCGTACGCGATGACCCGGGGGCGTACCAGCAGCGCCTCCCGGCACCGCCTCGACCTGATCGCGCTCGTCGTGCCGGAACCGGCCGCCGACGATCCTGGCCGGGACCAGACGCTCGCCCCCGAACACGTGACGATCGTCGAACTCTGCAGCGACAGACCCCAGTCGATCGCCGAGCTCGCCGCCGACCTCGACCTCCCCGTAGGGGTGGTACGGGTCCTGGTCGGTGATCTCGTCGAGGACGAGCTGGTGCACGTCACCCGACCCGTTCCGCCGGCCGAGCTGCCGGACGTGAACATTCTTCGCGAGGTAATCAATGGCCTTCGGGCGCTCTAGCCGCGTCAAGCAGCGGCCCGTCGAGCCCGTCACCCTGAAGATTCTGGTGGCGGGCGGTTTCGGCGTCGGCAAGACGACCGCGGTCGGCGCGGTCAGCGAGATCAGGCCGCTGCGCACCGAGGAACGCCTCAGCGAGGCGGGCCGCCCGGTGGACGATCTGGACGGGGTCGAGTCCAAGACCACCACCACGGTCGCGATGGACTTCGGCCGGATCACCCTCCGGGAGGACCTGGTCCTCTACCTGTTCGGCACACCGGGCCAGGACCGCTTCTGGTTCCTGTGGGACGAGCTGGCCCAGGGCTCCCTGGGCGCGGTCGTCCTCGCCGACACCCGGCGGCTCGAGGACTGCTTCGCCGCGGTCGACTACTTCGAGCGCAGGCGGATCCCGTTCACCGTCGCGGTCAACACCTTCGAGGGCGCCGAGCGGTTCCCCACCCAGACCGTGCGGGCCGCGCTCGACCTCGACCCCGAGGTCCCGGTGCTCGTCTGCGACGCCCGGGACCGGTCCTCCGTGCGGGACGTCCTGATCGCGGTCGTGGAACACGCCCTGGAGCGCGCGGCACTGGCCCGCGAACCCGTCGCCACCTGAGCCGCGGGCGATTTCGTTACGCGTACGGCCCGTACCCCCGCCGACAGGGGTACGAGCCGCACGTCGCCCGGCGCGCCGGGTCCTGAGTGTTCTGCGGCCGTGACGGCCAGTCAAGTGCAGCACAGGGAAAACTGTTCGGCGGGAACCAGGACTCAACGGACCGCCACCACCGCCGACCCGTGCCCGAACAGCCCCTGGTTCGCCGTGATGCCGACCCGGGCGCCCGGCACCTGTCGCTGTCCTGCCCGCCCCCGCAACTGCCGGGTCAGCTCACACACTTGCGCGATGGCCTGAGCGGGCACCGCCTCGCCGAACGAGGCCAGACCGCCGCTCGCGTTCACCGGAACCCGGCCGCCCAGCGCGGTCGCCCCCGAGCGCAGGAGCTTCGCCCCCTCGCCCGGACCGCACAGCCCGATGTCCTCGTACCACTCCAACTCCAGTGCGGTGGAAAGGTCGTAGACCTCCGCCAGGGAGAGATCCGCCGGCCCGACCCCCGCCTCCTCGTACGCCGTCCGCGCGATCGAGGCCCGGAAGCTCTCGGGCGACGGGTCCACGGCCACCGCCGAGTCCGTGCCGATGTCCGGCAGATCCAGGACCGTTCGCGGGAAGGTCGGCGTCACGGTGGAGACGCCCCGGATCCGCACCGGATCGCGCACCCCGCGCCGCCGGGCGAACTCCATGCTGCACATCACCAGCGCGGCGGCCCCGTCGGAGGTGGCGCAGATGTCCAGCAGCCGCAGCGGATCGGCGACCATCGCTGAGCCGGCGACCTCCTCGGCCGTCACCGGACTGCGGTAGCGGGCGTACTCGTTCAGCGCCCCCGCCGCCGCGTTCTTCACCTTGACCAGCGCGAAGTCCTCCTGGGTGTCCCCGTACAGGGCCATGCGGCGGCGAGCGTACAGCCCGAAGTACGCCGGATTCGTCGCCCCGAGCACCCGGAAGCGCAGCCAGTCCGGATCGTCAGGACGCTCCCCGCCCGCCGGGGCGAAGAAGCCCTTGGGCGCGGCGTCGGCCCCCACGACCAGCACCACGTCCGCCAGCCCCGCCAGGATCTGCGCCCGCGCCGTGTCGATGGCCTGCGCCCCGGAGGCGCACGCCGCGTACACGGACGCCACCCGCGCCCCCTGCCACCCGAGCGCGCGGGCGAACGTCGCCCCCGCCACGTACCCCGGATAGCCCCCGCGCACCGTCTGCGCGCCGACCACCGACCGCACCTCGGGCCAGCCGATGCCCGCGTCCGCGAGCGCGGCCCGCGCCGCGATCCGGCCGTACGTGACGAAGCCGCGCCCCCACTTGCCCCACGGATGCATCCCGGCCCCGAGGACGGCCACGTCGCCGGTCACGACCGACCCTCCTTCGCCGGTACGGGACGCCAGTGCCAGGTCGTGTGCACGGTGCCCGTCGCCCGGTCCTCGTCCAGGACGCCCGGCACCACCTCCACCACCGAGCCCACGGGGAGATCGGCCACGCCCACCCCCGGGGCGGCCTGCCCGAGCACCACCATGCGCTCGGCGGCCAGCTCGACGGCGACCAGCGTGTACGGAGTCCAGGGGGCGTCGGGGTCGCTGACGTACGGGGGCGGGGGACGGTAGCGCCCGTCGGTGCAGGACCACACCGTGCCGCGCTTGGACAGCGGCACCTCCTCCAACTCCCCGCCGGGACAGCCCGGGTTGCGGCAGTGACCGTCCTCCCGGGGGAAGTGGACCGACCGGCAGCCGGAGCAGCGGGTGCCCAGCAGCCGGAAATCCTCCTCCGCGGCGTCCTCGGTGAACCAACCGGCCACCACGGGTGTACGTGTACGCGGCACAGCCCCTCCCGGCACTGGATCTGACGATACGTCAGAAGTGTGCCACGGGAGCCCTTCCCCGACGAGGGGTGTGGTCCGAGCCGCCCTAGGGTGTGCTCTCCCCGTGCTCCGCCAGCCACTTCGCCGCGATCTCCGCCAGCTCCGCGTCCCGGCCCGCGAGCATCGTCCGGATCATCTGCGCGTCCCCGCGCAGCGACCACGCCGGATGCCCGAACGTGGCCGGGTTGTTCTTCTCGATCAGGAAGTGCGCGGGCCACGCCGTGCCGTAACCGATCAGCGGCAGGGCCGCCAGATACCGTTTCCGGCCCCGTGCGAGCCCGTATGCGGAGATCGCGAGCCCGGTCAGGGTGCCGGTCAGATGGACCCACCGGGTGGCGGCCCGGGAGTGCATCGCCACGTAGTACGGCCAGAATTCCTCGTACGTATCGAACGTCTGCTGTGACATACGGGCACCGTAGCCGCCCGATCCGCAACCGGACACGCCCCTTTCGCGTCCGAGATGAAGAACGGGCGGCCGGAGCCCACGGGGGTGGTCCCGGTCGCCCGTTCCGTTCAGTGCCTGCCGACCGACCCGCGATCCACCGGGAAGTCGAAGTAGGTGTCCGGGAAGAGCTCGGGCTTGTGGGTGAAGTGCCACCACTCCTCCGGCAGGTTCACGAACCCCACCTCGGTCAACGTGCGCTTCAGGAACTGCCGGTTGGCACGCTGAGCACCCTGGATCCGGGGATCATCGGTGTGGGAGAGGGTGTCGAAGCAGTCGTAACCCGTGCCCATGTCCACCGAGTTGTCGGGGAACCGCTCGTCCTTCGGCGCGAAGCAGGGGGTCAGCCGCTCACCCGGACGGTACGGCCTGGTCGGCAGGGCGGGGAGCTTGACCAGGGTCAGGTCCACCGTGCTGCCCCGGCTGTGCCCGGACTTCTCCGCGATGTAACCGTCCTCGAACAGGCGGGACTTGTCGACCCGCGGATAGAACTCCCGCTTCATGGACTGGTCGTCGAGATCCTTCGCCCACCGCACGAAGTGGTCCACGGCCCGCTGAGGCCGGTAGCAGTCGTACACCTTCAGTGAATACCCCTGACGCAACAGCCGCTTCTGCGCCAGGTGCAGGGCGCGCGCGGCGGGCCGGGTCAGGATGCAGACCGGCTGCCGGTACCCGTCCACCCGCTCACCCATGAAGGTGTGTGCCGTGGTGTAGCGCATCTCCTGGATGATCGTCGGATCCACCGAACGCAGCGCCACGAACTCCTCGGGCGCGCGCGGTTCGGGACTCGCCTGCGCGGTGGGGGAGAGGGCGGTGGCGGCGAGGAGGGCGGCGGCCGTGACGGCCAGGGCACGCAGAGCGGTACGCATTCCTGTCATGGGCACACCGTCTATCAGCTGGGCGGCCCGGGAGTGCATCGCCACGTAGTACGGCCAGAATTCCTCGTACGTATCGAACGTCTGCTGTGACATACGGG
>NZ_JAFEUF010000195.1 GCF_016901035.1 Streptomyces durocortorensis | reverse complement strand
TGCAGCTCCCGGACGGCACCCCGGCCGACACCGCCCGCCTCCCCGCCCGAGGGTGAGGACCGGCCCGCACCGGCCGTCGTCCACGAGCGCGCCCACTCGGCCCCGCCGCCCGCCCGGCCCGAACTGCCCAAGCGGACGAACCAGGAGAGCCTCGTCCCGCAGCTCCGGGAAGCACCCGCCCCGCGCGTCGAGGACGAGCACGCCCTGCACGACCCGGGTCTCATGGCGGCCTTCCG
Organism: Streptomyces durocortorensis; assembly: GCF_016901035.1. Classification (GTDB taxonomy): domain Bacteria; phylum Actinomycetota; class Actinomycetes; order Streptomycetales; family Streptomycetaceae; genus Streptomyces; species Streptomyces durocortorensis. The sequence goes on along the minus strand of NZ_JAFEUF010000195.1, from coordinate 13,200 downwards.
GCGCGGTGTCGACCTCGCCGAGGCCCAGAACGCCCAGGAGGAGAGCCCCGACACCGGGTACGGGAACCCCGGCGGCACCGGGACCGGCGGCCAGACCGCGCTCGACGCCCCCCTGGAGTCCCTCTCGCCCCTGCCCGTACGCGGAGCCACCGCCCCGCCCGACCGCCCCGGCCCGGCCCGGGCATCGCGGCCGGACCACGCGCTGCCCGCGGGCGGCCTGCCCGTACCGGACAGCTACCCGCCCGACGCGTACCCGCACGACACCGCCGCGTACGCGCGCGGCAGTCACGCCGAAGACCCACACGACCGCGAGACGGGCACGCCCGGAGCGTTCGCGGCCGAGCCCTTCCTGCCGGGCCAGGGCGTCCCGGAACCCCGCAAAGACACCACCTTCAAGGAGTAGACACCATGACGAGCGATATGCCGTCCGGTCAGGTCTCGGACCTGGACTGGCTGCTGAGCGGGCTGGTCCAGCGCGTGCCCTACACGCGCAGCGCGGTGCTGCTCTCCGCCGACGGGCTGGTGAAATCCGTGCACGGCATGGACCCCGACAGCGCCGACCACATGGCCGCCCTGGCCGCCGGTCTGTACTCGCTGGGCCGCAGCGCCGGGGCCCGCTTCGGGGACAACGGGGACGTCCGGCAGGTGGTCGTCGAACTGGACTCCACGCTCCTGTTCGTCTCCACCGCCGGATCCGGCACCTGCCTCGCCGTCCTCGCCGGGCGCGAGGCGGACGCCGCAGTCCTCGGCTACGAGATGGCGATGCTGGTCAAGAGCGTCCGCCCCTACCTGACGACCCCGCTGCGGCAGCCGGCCGGGGCGCCCTTCACTCCGGGGATCTGAGGATGCCGGCCCCGCAGGACGGGCCCCTGCTCGACGACGCGGCCGGCCGGCTGATCCGCCCGTACACGATCAGCAACGGCCGCACCCGGCCGACCACCGCGTTCGACCTGCTGTCGCTGATCATGGCCACGGGCATCGAGCCGGACGTTCCGCTCGGCCCGGAACACACCATCGCCCTCGGCATGTGCGAAGGGCCGATGTCCGTCGCCGAGATCGCCGCACACCTCCGGCTGCCCGCGGTCGTCGCCAAGGTCATCCTCTCCGACCTGGTCGCCTGCGGCGCGGTCACCGCGCACGCTCCCGCTTTCCACGACATGCCCACCGACCGATCCCTGCTGGAGGCAGTGCTCGATGGTTTACGACGACAGCTCTGACCGCACCGGAACCTCCGAGTTCTTCCCCGTGGCCCTCAAGGTCCTGGTAGCCGGCGGATTCGGCGTCGGCAAGACGACGTTCGTGGGCGCGGTCAGCGAGATCGCCCCGCTGTCCACCGAGGAGCTGCTGACCCAGAGCAGTGTGGGGACGGACAACCTGGAGGGCGTCGAGTCCAAGACGTCCACCACCGTCGCCATGGACTTCGGCCGCATCACCCTCTCCGAGCAGCATGTGCTCTACCTGTTCGGCACACCGGGCCAGGAGCGCTTCTGGTTCATGTGGGACGAGCTCTCCAACGGCGCGCTCGGAGCGGTGGTGCTGGCCGACACCCGGCGCCTCGCCGAGTGCTTCGGCGCGGTCGACTTCTTCGAACGACGCGGCATCGGATTCATCGTCGCCGTCAACGAGTTCGACGGCGCCTACCGCTACGAACCGGACGAGGTCCGCTCCGCGCTCGACCTCGGGCCCGAGGTGCCCGTCGTCCTGTGCGACGCCCGGATCGCCAGCTCCGGCACGGGTGCCCTCGTCACGCTCGTACAGCACCTCATCAACGCCACCTCGGCCCCCGCCCCACTCCAGACCTTCGGAGCCCACCCGTGACATCCTTCGCCACCGGCCGGATGCTCCTCACCCCCACCGACCGGCACGGCCCGGCCCGCGCACAGCGGCTGCGCGAACTGGACCTCGGCGAACGCCCCGACGCCTCCTACGACAACTTCGACGCCTTCGCCGACAAGGTGGCCGAAGTCACCGCCTCGCCCTTCTCGATGGTCAACTTCATCGACGAGAACCGGCAGTTCTTCGCCGGACTGCACACCCCGGCGGGCAACCGCGGTGGCCAGGACCTCGGTTCGGCAGCGGCGGGCAGCAACCGCAGCAGCCGCTACATGGCCCGCGACCACGGCTACTGCCCGCACGTCCTCGTCCGGCGCAAGGCCCTCGTCCTGGACGACGTCTGCGACTACCCGCGCTTCGCGGGCAATCCGGTGGTGGACGACATAGGCATCCGCTCCTACCTCGGGGCGCCGCTGATCGACCGCACCGGCATCGCGCTGGGCACCGTCTGTGCCGTCGACACCGTGCCACGGCCCTGGGGGCGGGCGGGCCTCGACACCATCAAGTCGCTCGCCCATGAACTCGTCCGCCAGATCGACGACCGGGAGGGCCACCGCACCGTCTGACACCCCCGCTCCGCCCCGGTTGTGCGACGCGGGCGGTCAACTCCCGGGCGGAGCACCGGTACTGCCCCGCAGGACCACGTTCCCCTCGATCCGCAGGACCCGGGAGCGCCCCGCCCCCGACGGCGTCCGCAACGCGAGGGCGATCACCTGCTCGCCCATCTCCGTGAGCGGCAGCGCCACGGTGGTCAGCGGCGGCGACACCTCCCGTACGACGGGGATGTCGTCGAACCCCGCGAGCGACATGTCCTCGGGGACGCGCACACCGGCCTCCCGCAGTGCGGCGAGCGCGCCGACCGCCATCACATCGGTCACCGCGAAGACGCAGGTGGGCCGCGCACCCCCGGCGGCCAGCAGCTGACAGGCCGCCGCGTGCCCGCCCTCCCGCGTGAACGCGCCCCGCACCACCCGCCGAAGGGTGATGCCGGCGGCAGCGAGCCCCTCCCGAAATCCCGCCAACCGGTCGGCCACCGTGGTCAGTTCGGGTGGCCCGCTGAGCACTGCGAAGTCCCGGTGCCCCAGCGCCACCAGCGAGGCCGCGAGCGCCGCCGCCCCGGCCCGGTTCTCCGGCTGGACGGTGTCCACCCGCATGGACCGGTGCCGGCTGACCACCGCGACCCGGCCGCCCGCCCGGACGTACGGCTCCAACTCCGCGTCCATCGCCCGCTCCCAGGCCCGGTCCTGGAAGCCGGAGCCGATCAGCAGGATGGCCCGCGCCCGCTGGGCCCGCAGCATCGAGACGTACGCGATCTCCCGCGCCGGTTCGCGGAAGGTGGAGGCGAGCATCACCAGCAGGTCCTGCTCGGCGGCCGCCCGCATCACCCCGCTCGCGATGCCCGCGAAATACGGGTCGCCCACGTCGTGGCAGATCAGCCCCACCGTACGGTTGCCCTCGGGGCTCGCGAGGGCCTGGGCATGGGCGTTGGGGATGTAGCCGAGGAGATCGGCCGCCGCGCGCACCCGGCCGCGCAGATCGTCGCGGACCCGGGTGGTGCCGTTGAGGGCGCGGGACGCGGTGGCGAGCGAGACGCCAGCCTCGCGCGCCACCGCGTCGAGCGTCACATGGGCGGCGGGGGCCCGTCGTCGCGTATCGGGGTGGACCGGTGTTTCCCGTTCACTCAACTCGACCCCCAGGGGTGCGGTGGTGGCAGGGCCCCGAAACTTCGGGACGACCTCTTGACCGTGCGCGGGAGCAGTCATTAGCGTGGCGGCACCTTACCAGAAAGCGCTTTCTGAAAGCGCCTTCACGGTTCGGGTCCGCAGCATCGCAGCATTGCACAGCTCTCCACAACTGCCCCCGAAGTCCAGGGAGTTCACCGTGAGCCAGAGCGCGCTTACCAAGCGCCCCGCCGATGTGGCGGGGGTCGCCCGCAGGGCCGGTCCCACGGCGGGGGAGCGGCTCGCCCGCGCGGCGGAGCAGAGCTGGCGCCCCCTCGCCCTGCTGCTGGCCGTCCTGGTGGTCTGGTGGGTGATCGCTGCCGCCGAGCTGATCGAGGCCTATCTCGTGCCGTCGCCCGGCGCGACGCTCGACGTCCTGACCTCGAAGGCCGGATACCTCTGGCAGCACACCTGGGTGACGACGTACGAGACGCTCCTCGGCTTCGTCATCGCGGTCGCCGTCGGTGTGCTCGCGGCGGTCGTGATGGTCTACTCCTCGACGGTGGAGCGCACGCTCTACCCGATCCTGCTCTTCGCCCAGGTCGTGCCGAAGATCGCCATCGCCCCGCTGTTCGTGGTGTGGCTCGGGTTCGGCATCGCGCCCAAGATCCTGATCGCCGTGCTCATCGCCTTCTTCCCGGTGGTGATCTCGATGGTCACCGGGCTCAAGGCGGTCGACCCGGAGATGCTCCAACTGTCCGCCACCATGGGGGCGAAGCCCTGGCAGACCTTCGTGAAGATCCGCTTCCCGGCGTCGCTGCCGCACCTGTTCTCCGGACTCAAGGTGGCCGTCACCCTCGCGGTGACCGGGGCGGTCGTCGGCGAGTTCGTCGGAGCCAACGAAGGCCTCGGCTACGTCATCCTCCAGGCCAACGGCAACCTTGACACCCCGATGCTCTTCGCGGGGCTGCTGGTGATGTCGCTGATCGGCGTCGTGCTGTTCGTCGTCGTCGAGATCGCCGAGAAGCTGCTCCTGCCGTGGCACGCCAGCCGCCGGGAGTCCTCGGCCACCACCACGTTCTGAACCACGCACCGACCTCCTCGTGAGAAGGGCCAGCCCATGCATGCGCGCAGACTCCTGATCGGTGTCGTACCCCTCGTCCTGGTGTCCGCCACCGCCTGCGGCGGCGAGGACGCGTCGACCAGCACCAGCGACTCCGGCAAGAAGCTGGACAAGGTCACGCTGACGCTCAACTGGTATCCGTACGGCGAACACGCGCCGTTCTACTACGGCAAGCAGCAGAAGATCTTCGAGAAGCACGGCATCGACCTGGACATCCGGGCGGGCCAGGGCTCCCAGAAGACCGTCCAGGCGACGGCAGCCGGACAGACCGACTTCGGCTGGGCCGACACCCCGGCCCTGCTCGCGGGCGTCGACCAAGGTGTGAAGGTGAAGAGCCTCGGCGTCTTCCTCCAGACGACCCCGGCCTCCGTGCAGTCCTTCGACGCGAAGGGCATCGAGGGGCCCGGCGATCTGAAGGGGCGGACGATCGCCGGGACGGCCGGGGACGCGCTGTCGAAGACCTTCCCGATCTTCCTGAAGAAGAACGGCATCGGGGAATCGGATGTCACCGTCCAGAACACCGACCCGGCGGGCAAGATCGCCGCGGTGATCTCCGGCAAGACGGACGGGCTCCTCGGCTACGCCAGCGACCAGGGTCCGACCATGCAGGACAAGGCCAAGAAGCCGGTCTCCTACCTCCGGTTCTCCGAACACGGCCTGAACTTCTACTCCAACGGGCTGCTCGCCGGGCAGAAGATCCTCGCCTCCAAGCCGGAGGTGGCCCAGCGGATGGTCAAGGCGGTCAGCGAGGCGTGGGCGGCCGCCGCGAAGGCGCCCGAACCGGCGGTGGCTGCCATGGAGGGGGCATCCGAGCAACTGCCCCCGAAGACCGTGCTGTCCGAGCAGTTCACGACGACGCTGACCCTGCTCCACACGGCGGCCACCGAGGGCAAGGCGCCCGGCGTCAACACCGAGGCGGACTGGCAGCAGACCATCGATGTCTTCGCGGAGGCCGGCATGGTCACGAAGCCGAAGGCGGTCGGGGACTACTGGGACACGAAGACGGCGCTGAAGGGATGACGATGCCGAAGCAGCAGACGACCCCGCGCGCCCCGGTCGCCGCCGCGGGTGCGGGCCCGGCCGCCGGGGTCCGGCTCGCGGACGTGGCGGTCCGGTTCCGCGGCAAGAAGCGCGACGTCACCGCGCTCAGCGACGTATCGCTGGACGTGACGCCGGGCGAGTTCGTCGCGATCGTCGGACCGTCCGGGTGCGGCAAGTCCACGCTCCTCAAACTGGTGGCCGGCCTGCTCACCGCCTCCTCGGGGGAGGTCCTGCTCGGCGGCGAGCGCGTCACCGGGCCCCGGCACGACATCGGTTACGTCTTCCAGCGCGCGGCCCTGCTGGAGTGGCGCTCGGCGCTGCGCAACATCCTGCTCCAGGCCGAGATCCGCCACATGGAACCGGCGCAGGCGCGCGGCCGGGCCGACGAGCTGATCCGGATGACCGGGCTGACCGGCTTCGAGGACGCCTACCCGCACGAGCTCTCCGGCGGCATGCAGCAACGCGTCGCGCTCTGCCGGGCGTTGCTGCACGAACCGCCGGTCCTGTTGATGGACGAGCCGTTCGGCGCGCTGGACGCCCTCACCCGCGAGCAGATGAACACCGAGCTGAACCGCATCTGGCGCACCACCGGCACCACGGTCCTGCTGGTCACCCACTCCATCTCGGAGGCGGTGTACCTGGCCGACCGGGTCGTGGTGATGAGCCCGCGCCCCGGCACCGTGACGGAGATCATCGAGGTGGGCCTGCCCGCCGAACGCGACTACAGCGAGACGCTGGGCCGCCCGGAGTTCCGCGCGGCGGCGGCCCACATCCGCGACCTGCTGGGGGCGGTGTCCGCGCACGACTGAGGCGGCGGCGTACGGGGCGAGGTGTAGGTGCCGGGCAGGCTCTCCTGCCCGGCACCGGCGCGTTCACGGGTCGTGGGGCGCCGGGCCGGAGACCTGAGCCCGCACCGCTTCGGCCGCGACGCCGACGGCGCGCAATCTCTGCGCCAGCAGCTCGATCTCGGGCCCGGTTCCGTGATGGCCCCCACTGAGTATCAGCTCCAGCAGGGCCCGCGCCTCGGGGAGTGTCGATCGCCGTCGTCCCGCAGAACGCGGAGGATCGGCAGCCGGCGGGCAGGGACTTCCGGCAGGACCAATCGGGCCGCGCCGTGTTCGGTGAGCACCCGGGTGCGCAACCGGTCGGGAAGCGTGTCGCCGCAGACCAGCGCCGTCGACCCGCAGCCGGGACACAGGTGCTCCTCGTCCCACCGCAGCCGGTCGCCCACCACGGCCTGCGTTCCCGAGCAGTGCTGGGCCGCCCCGCAGGCATCACAGGGGGCCGACCAATGGATCGTTGCGCAGTCCACCGTGACCGCACCTCTCTCGGTAGGCAGGCTCATTTCCGTTAAGGGCTCTAACCGGAGCTATTGCGAGGTGCTGTAGCTGTGGTTACAGTCTCTAACAAACGTGAACACCCCGAAGGGACATCTCATGGCCATCACCCACGCCCTCCACACCGTCCTCGGCTCCGGCCCCGCCGGTACCGCCCTCGCCCGTGAGCTGGTCCGCCGGGGGCACCCCGTCCGGCTGGTCGACCGGTCGGGCAGCGGTCCCGCGCTCGATGGCGTCGAGCGGTACGCCGCCGATGTCGCCACCTCCGCAGGCGCCCGCGCCGCCGTGGCCGGGGCCGCCGTCGTGTACCACTGCGTCAATGTCGGCTATCACCTCCAGGTGGAGGTGATGCCGGAGATCCAGGAGGCGGTCCTCGACGCCGCCGAGGCGGAGGGCGCGCGGCTCGTCGTGCTCGACACGGTCTACCCGTACGGGGAAACGCACGGCGCGGTGATGACCGAGGACACCCCGTGGAACGCCACCACCCGCAAGGGCCGGATGCGCGCCGAGCTGGACGCCCGCTACCTGGCCGCCCACCGCGAGGGCCGGCTCCCCGTCGTCCTCGGGCGTTCCGCCGACTTCGTCGGGCCCGGGGTCCTCAACTCCACGCTCGGCGGGGCCGTCTTCCCGGCCGCGCTCACCGGGCAGCCCGTGCCCGCGCTCGGCGACATCGACCTGCCGCACAGTTACACGTACATCGAGGACGTCGCCGTGGGTCTCGCCACCCTCGGCGAGCACCCGGACGCCGACGGCCGGGTCTGGCACCTGCCCACCGCGCCGGCCCGCACCACCCGCGAGATCCTCGCGCTGGTCGAGGAGCGCACCGGCCGGCCCATCGACGTGACCGTCGTCGCCGAACCCCGCCCCTTCGGCCCGTTCGACGAGACCTTCATGGCGGAGTACGCCGAGATGTTCTACCAGCACACCGAACCGCAGATCCTCGACTCCTCCGCCATCGAGAAGGCCTTCGGGCTCACCCCCACCCCGCTGGGGACGGCACTGGACACCACTCTCGCCTGGTACGGGGAGTTCCTCGCCGCCCACCACTGAGACGACGGACGCGGTCCGGCCCCGGGCGCCGTACCGCACACCCGGGGCCGGACCGCGCATGCCACGGCTCAGTAGCGCAGCCGGGACAGGTACCGGTAGCTGGCCCTCGCCGAGGCGAACGGGTCGGCCGGGGCGTCGTGCTCCACCAGCCACTGCCTCACCCCGCCCTGCCGCGCGGTGTCGAACATCGCCGGGAAGTCCAGGATCCCCGACCCGACGTCCGCGAAGTCCCCGTTGGGCGCCATGTCCTTCACGTGGAGGGCGGGGAAGCGCCCCCGGTGCCGGACGAACAGTTCGCCCGGGTCGGACGAGCCGCCGTCGGCCGCCCAGTACAGATCCAGCTCGAAGCCGACCAGCTCCGGATCGGTCTCGTTCAGCAGGATGTCGTACAGGCTGACGCCGTCCACCACTTCATGGTCGCTGCCGTGATTGTGGTACAGCAGCTTGAGCCCGGACTCCCGGGCGGCCTGACCCGCCCGGTTGAACTGCCGTGCCACCTCCCGGTATCCCTCCGGCGAGTGCAGCGATCCCGGCAGGCTCGGGACCACGATCCACTGACCGCCGAGCGTGTGGACGTCCTCCAGCGCCTGCGGCAGCCCGGAACCGGTCACGATGTCGTAGCCGACGTGCTCCAGCACCGCCTTGAGCCGGACCCGGTCCAGCATCCGCCTTATCGCGGCAGGGGAGTTGCCGTGCCGCCCGCTGACGCCGACCGTCGCGTACCCGATCTCCGCCAGCTGCTCCAGCGTCCCCGCGAAGTCCGCCGCGAGCGGCGTCCGCATGGTGTACAGGTGCATCCCGATCCCGGACGGCGGGATGCGCCGGCAGCCCCGCCGTCCGTTCGCGGCGGCCGGGACCGCGCCGAGCCCGACGGCGGCCACCGCCCCCAACGCCGTACCGAGAAAGGCTCTTCGGGCTCCGTTCACGTGCTGCGCATCCACGGCGCTCCTCACTTCACGTCGATTCACGTTGCCCCGACTCACTTCACGTCGACGCGGACGGCGCCGGTGGTCGTGTCGCCCTTGTCGTCGGTGACCGTCAGGCGCGCGGTGTACGCGCCCTTGCGGTCGTAGGTGTGCGTCGCCGTCGCGCCCTCGGGCCCGGACGGCTTCGCGTTGTCGCCGAAGTCCCAGTGGTACGAGGCGATCGTGCGGCCCTCGGCGGGCTCGACCGTGCTGCTCAGGGAGACGGCCAACGGCGCGGTGCCGGAAGCCGGTTCGGCCTTCACCGCCACCGTCGTCCCGCCCTCCTTCTCCACGCCCGGGCCGTTGAAGTGCAGCCAGTCGACGGAGAGCAGATCGGCCTTGTCGGGGCTCCAGTCCGGGTTGGTGAAGACCGCGTACAGCGTGGTCGAGCCGCCCGGGTCCTTCAGCTCCGTCGTCGGGGAGATCACCTTCTCGTAGCCACCGGTGTTGGGGATGTCCACCGAGCCCAACAACTCCCCGGTGGGGGAGCCGGCCCGGAACTCGACCGTGCCGCCGAGCCCGCCGGAGGACGCGCCGACCGTCACCGAGTCGACGTTCCTCAGGTTCACCGGCTCGAAGGCGATCCAGTCGCCGTCCTCGATCTCGATCAGCCGCTTCCCGCCGGACGCGTCGGCCCGACTGCCGATGTCCGCACCGCCGTTGGCGCCACCCGTCTCCGTGCGGTGCTCGGCCTCACGGAAGGAGGTGCGCAGGGTCAGCGAGGTGGAGCCGGTCAGCGCGGGTGCGTCCGGGGCGCCCTTGTCCTCGTACTGGGCGGTGATCCCGTAATAGAGGTTCTGTCCCGGACCGTGGCTGTCCCCGGCGTCCGTGACGATCTCCCCCGCGCAACCGGTGTAGTTGTCCAGTGGATGCAGATGGGTGTCATGGCCGAGCTGCGACTGCACCACGACCCGCGAGCAGTCGATCGGGCCGCCCTCGTCGTCCTCCGCATCGGTCACCGTCACCGTGAAGGGGATGGTGTCCCCGAAGCTGAACATCCCGCCGTCCGGCGGCTGTTGGATCGTCACCTCGGGCCGGGTGTTGCCGACCGTGATGTCCTGCACCGCGAGCGCCGTCAGTTCGTCGGGCCCGGTCACGATGAGCCGCGCGGTGTGCAGCCCCCTGGCGGTGTACGTGTACGAGGGGTCGGCATCGGTCGAGTCCGTGGTGCCGTCGCCGTCGAAGTCCCACGCGTAGCTGACCGGTTGGTCTCCGGGCAGGCCTGATCCCTCGCTGGAGAACTCCACGGTGAGCGGGTCCGGTCCGCTGTCCCGGTCGACGGAGATCTTGGCGTCGGGCAGCCGGCCGTCGCCCACGTAGTCGATCCGGTAGATCCCCGCGCCCTCGTTGCTGCCGCCCCGGCCGGTGCCGCTGCCGAGGCCGAAGTCGATGACGTACATCGCACCGTCAGGTCCGAAGTCCGCGTCGAAGGGCTGGTTCCACTCCATGTCCTCGAAGATGCCGTTGATCGACTGGAGGTCCCCCGCCTTCACCGGGTCGAACCGGGGGTCGGTGAAGGTCTGGTCCTCGCTCTGGAAGGAGAACGTCTTGAACCAGCGCCGGGTCAGCTCGTAGTTGAACGCCTTCCCTTCGAAGTACTCGGGGAACTTGGTGCGATAGGTGTTGTCCGGGTCGTAGTCGTAGACCGGACCGCCCATCGGACCACCGCCCCCGGTGCCCACCTCCGGGAACTCGGCCGATGCGGAGTACGCGTACCAGACCGTGGCGGGCTGGGCCGGTGGCAGCTCCCGCAGACCGGTGTTGTTGGGCGAATCGTTGACCAGCGCCCCGCAGTCGAACTTCGGACCGGACTTCTTGGTGGCGAAGTCGTAGTCGTTGAAGGGGGTGTTGTTCCCGATGCAGTACGGCCAGCCGAAGTTGCCCGCCTCCGTGATCCGGGTGTACTCGACCGTGCCCTCAGGACCCCGGTCCGCCTTCGCCTCACGGGCGTCCGGGCCGTAGTCCGCGACCATCAGGGCTCCGCTGATCGGATCGGTGGTGATCCGGAACGGGTTGCGCATCCCCATCGCGTAGATCTCGGACCGGGTCTTCTCCGTACCCGGGTCGAAGAGGTTCCCCTCGGGGACGGAGTACGTGCCGTCGTCCTCCGGGGTGATCCGCAGGACCTTGCCCCGCAGGTCGTTGGTGTTGCCCGCGGTCATCTGCGCGTCCCAGGCGCGGCGGCCCTCGCCCTCGTCGATCGGCGTGAAGCCGTCCGAGGCGAACGGGTCGGTGTTGTCGCCGGTCGCCGCGTACAGGTTGCCGTCCTTGTCGAAGGCGAGCGAACCGGCCATGTGCGAGTTGGCCCGGCCCTCGCCGCGCAGGGTCGGCACGGTCAGCAGCCGCTTCTCGGAGGCCGGGTCGACGGTGTTGCCGTCAGCGGTGAAGCGGGACAGGTTCAGCCGCTTCTCGACCTTGTCGGAGTAGAGCAGATACAGCCAGTTGTTCTCGGCGAATCCCGGGTCGAGCGTGAGCCCCAGCAGTCCGTCCGACTGGCTGGTCATCTCCGGGGTGTACGCGAAGTCCAGCGCGGTGGAGACCTTCATCGTCTCCTGGTCGATCACCTTCAGCTTTCCCGTCCGCTGGGCGAAGAACACCCGCCGATCGGGGGCGACGGCCAGCTCGAACGGGTCGGCCAGATCGCTCGTGGCCAGCGCGGTCCGCTGGAACGAACCGGTGCGCGTCGCGGTGCAGTCGCCCTCCGCCGCACCAGCCGCCCACTGGATGCCGCCGAGCAGATGCTGGACGAACGCCTCCTCCTGGAAGGCCGCCTTGTCGTGCCCGCCCGCCGTGAACCAGGACCGGCCCCCGTCGTAGTTCTGGCACCAGGAGAACGGGTGGTCCACGCCCTCGTCGAGCCCGTCGATCCCGTCGCGCACCTTGATCTGGGCGAGGGTGTGCACCTTGGACGTGGGGTTGGTGCGCCAGTTGTACCACTCCTCCTGGCGCTCCCAGAGGTCGGGAAGGTGCTGGGTGGAGGGGTGCGCGTGGTCGAGGACCTTGATCCGGCCGGTCTGCGGGGTGGGGTGCTTGTCGAAGATCGCCCCGACCAGGCCCTCGTACCACTCCCAGTCCCGCTCGCTGGCGGACGCGGAGTGCAGCCCGACCCAGCCGCCGCCGGCCTGGATGTACCGCTGGAGCGCGGCCCGCTCCTCGGCGTTCAGCAAGTCACCCGTCTCCGGCGTGGAGTTGGTGTTGTTGAAGACGACCGCCTGGAAGCGGCCGAGGTCGGCGTCGTTGAAGACCGAGGAGTCGGCGGTGGCCTCCACCTCGAAGCCGTGCTCGGCTCCGAGCTTCTTCACGGCCTCGATCCCGGCCGGGATCGAGGGGTGATCAGAGTTGGTGACCTCGGAGTAGACGAGGACCCGGTACGAAGCCGCTGCCTGAGCGCCGGCCGGCGACGCCACCAGCAGGGCGAGGACCAGCGCCAGGAGCGAGGTGACGGCGATGAGGGGGGACGGGCCGCCGGGGGATCGGCCGACGCGGCCGGCCCGGCGTAACGAACGGCGTCTCATGGGGCGCTCCCTGTGCGGTAGAAGCCGACTGTGGGGTGGATAGAAAGCGCTTTCTGAAGTACGCCGTTCAGAGTAGGTTCAGCCCTTCGGCGGGGTCAATGGGTCTGCAGAGCCCGCCGTGCCGGGCGAGGCGCGGGGTTGCGCGGGGCCCGGGCGCGGGGTTGCGCGGGCGGGCGCACAGCATGGGTGAGCCTGCCCGTACGCATCCGGGGGCGCGGGTTTGCTGGGGCAGGGCGCACGGCACGAGCCGGACGGCACGGTGGCGGCCGGCCGCGGGGTGGACGTCGGTGCCGGGAGCTACGGTCGAATCCCGGCAGCACACCGCCGGGCCCTCGAACGGGAGGCCGGGATGACCGCCGACGCCACGATCTCCGCAGCCGATGTCCGCTCGGCCGCGCTGTCCCTGCCCGACACCACCGAGAAGCTCGCCTGGGGGCAGCCCACCTTCCGGGTGGCGGGCAAGATCTTCGCCTCGCTCGGCGACGACGAGACGGCGATGGGCGTGAAGTGCCCGCAGGAGGACCGCGCCGAGCTGATCGCCGCCGAGCCGGAGAAGTTCTTCATCCACGAGGGTCACGACGACCACTACGCGTGGATGCGCGTCCGGCTGGCGGCGCTGGAGGACAGGGGCGAGCTGGCCGCCATCCTCGCCGACTCCTGGCGGCAGGTCGCCCC